>JAIXTI010000129.1 GCA_027484025.1 bacterium | reverse complement strand
GGCTCCGGGGGCATGTTTGTGCAGTCGGACCTTTTCACCAAGCACAGCCATCAACTGTCGTTCGCTGGCCAGGAGTACAAGGAGTTCACCTACCGGCTGTGCCGGATGAACCTCTTCATCCACGGGCTGGACGGGAACGTCAAGCCCGGCAGCTCGTACGACAACGACCAGCACGCGACGCTCAAGGCCGACTACATCATCGCTAACCCGCCCTTCAACGATGGCGCGAAGGGCGAGAACGGATGGGGGGCGCAGCACATCGCGCCCGACGATCCGCGCCTCGTGGTGGACGGCGAGCGAATGCCGCTCTCTCCCAAGAATGCGAACAGCATGTGGATCCTGCACTTCCTTCATCACCTCAAGGAAGGCGGGTCGGCGGGGTTCGTGATGGCGACCGGCGAGCTATCCACGTCGGAGATCGCGCGCCTTGCTGTGCGGAAGGCTCTGGTGGAGGGCGGCTACGTGGACTGCGTAGTACAGCTGAGTGGACAGCTCTTCGCGAACACGCAGATTCCCTGCGCGCTGTGGTTCTTGTCGAAGAACCGGAAGGGCGGCAACGGGTTTCGCGCGCGGCAGGGCGAGATCCTGTTCATCGACGGCCGCGAGCTCGGCGCGCTGATGCCGGGATCACGCAAACAGAAGCAGCTCACGAACGAGGAGATCGAACGCATCGCAGCCGTTTATCGCGCGTTCCGAAGGGCGGGCGCGCCGGAGGCGGTGCCGGGATTCTGCCGCGTGGCTTCGCTTGACGAGGTGAGCGGGCATGGGTATGCGCTGACGCCGGGGCGGTATGTGGGGAGTACCGAGACCGATGACGAAGAAGCGCCGTTTGAAGAGCGGTTCCCGCGACTCGTTTACGAGTACCAACAGTTCATAAGGTCTGGGCAAGAGCTGGACACGAGGATTGAAGAACTGCTCACGGAGCTCGTTAATGCAGCTGATCGAAGCGCCGTTTAGTTCTCTTTTGTCTACGACCGTAGACAATCGGGGCCGTTCCTGTCCAACGTCCCCGTCGGGCATTCCACTTATTGCTACGAACTGTATTCGAAACGAATCCCTCTATCCGCGTTTCGACAACGTGCGGTATGTCAGCGGCGAGACGTATGAAACGTGGTTCCGAGGACATCCTGAGCCAGGCGACATCATCTTCGTGAACAAGGGAACCCCTGGTCGCGTTTGTCTCGTCCCTGATCCTGTGGACTTCGTAATCGCTCAGGACATGGTTGCCGTTCGTGCGAATCCGTCGAAGGTGTATCCACACTATTTGTTCGCGGCGCTGCGCTCGATGGAAGTGCAAGAGCGCATCGAACAGCTGCACGTCGGGACGATGATTCCACACTTCAAGAAGTCCGATTTCGAGCGTCTGCGCATACCGATCCCAGCAGTTAGACGGGACCAGGAATTCATTGGCGACGTCTACTTCGCGCTGTCGCGGAAGATCGATGTGAACCGTCGAATGAACCGAACTCTGGAGGCCACTGCAGGCGCGCTCTTCCGCTCATGGTTCGTGGACTTCGATCCGGTCGTGGCGAAGGCGGAGGGACGGCGCGGTGCCTCTGTGTCAGCTCAAGTACACGCACTCTTTCCCGACGGTCTCGCTGATGTTAACGACGCGGTGATTCCGATTGGTTGGAGTGTGAGTACCTTCGGACAGATTGCGGCCCCGCATCGAGACTTCGTCTCACCTAGGCAGATCGAAGGCATGTCGCCCTACATTGCGATGGACAACATGCCGAGGCGTTCGATTGCGCTGGACTCTTGGGAGATAGGAACTGTTCTCGATAGCGCCAAGGCACGCTATCGGCGCGGCGACGTCCTCTTTGGAAAGCTCCGACCGTACTTCCACAAAGTCGGCATCGCCCCGAACGATGGTGTGTGCTCCACAGAGATTCTCGTCCTCCGGCCTGCGGAAGCGGACACGTATGGTCTGCTCGTGATGATCGCGTCGAGCGTCGAGTTCGTCGAATACGCGAGCGCCGCGGCTGAGGGTACGCGTATGCCGAGAGTATCATGGGACTACCTATCGCGTTATCCCATCACCCTCCCGCCCGCTCCAATCGCCCGAGAGTTCACGGCTATGGTGCAACCGATGTTTGACCGCATCATCAGCAACGTACACGAAAACCGCACCCTCGCCGCCCTCCGCGACACGCTCCTTCCTCAGCTCCTCTCCGGCGCCATCCGCCTGCGCGACGCTGAACGCGCCGTTGGCGTTTCCGTCTGACGCACGTATGCCGACGTCCCTCACCGAACTCGAACGCTGGCTTAACGCGCCCCGCGAGGACGAGCATTTGGAGTTCAAGGAGGCTAAGCTCTCCTTCGAGTTCCAGAAGGCGCTCGACTATTGCGTCGCGCTCGCGAACGAAGGCGGCGGGAAACTGATACTGGGCGTCACCAACGCGCGCCCGCGTCGCATCGTGGGCACCACCGCGTTTCCCGACGTCCAGCATGCGCGCGAGCAAGCATGGCAGGTACTGAGGCGCCGCATCGACGTTGAGGAAATCATCCATCCGGACGGACGCGTGGTGGTGTTCCACGCGCTCTCGCGTCCCCGCGGTGAAGCGCTGCAGCGCGATGGCCGTTATCTCATGCGCGCCGGTGAACAGCTCGTGCCCATGTCGTTCGACCGGCTGCAGCAGATCGCCGCCGAGTCAGAACCGGACTTCAGCGCCGGCGCCGTGCCAGGCGTTGGCTTCGATGCGCTCGATCGCGTGGCGGTCGACAACTTCCGCGAGGTGTGGGCCACCCGTTCCGGCAACGCGGCCATCCGCGGCCTATCGATCGAGCAGTTGCTGTCCGATGCCGGCCTCCTCAGCGCCGGCGCACTCACGCGCGCGGCACTCATCCTGCTCGGCTCCGAAGACGCCCTTCGGCAGCATCTCGCCGCCGCGGAAGTCATCTTCGAATACCGGTCGTCCGACGGCTCCCTGCCCTATCAACAGCGGCTCGAGTTCCGCCGAGGTTTCTTCGCGTGGTACGAAGAGCTGTGGGATCGCATCAATCTCCGGAACGATCGGCAGATGGTGCTCGACGGCCTCTTCCGGGTCGAGCTCCCCACCTTCGACGAAGCGGTCGTCCGCGAAGCGCTACTTAATGCGATCAGTCATCGCGATTACCGCCGCCCGGGCTCGGTGTTCGTGCGTCAATTCCCCAAACGTCTCGACATCGTGAGCCCTGGTGGCTTCCCACCGGGCATCACGCCGGAAAACGTGCTGGAGCGGCAGGAGCCGCGGAACCGGTGTATTGCCGAGGCGCTGTCGCGCTGCCGGCTCGTCGAGCGGTCAGGTCAAGGCATGGATCGCATGTACGAGCGATTGATCCGCAACAGCCAGCCTCGGCCCGACTTCACCGGCACCGACGATCACCAAGTGAGCCTTACCCTTCACGGCGAGATCGGTAATCCGGCGTTCGTGCGCTATCTGGAGAAGCTCGGTGCCGATCGCCTGCAGTCGTTCACCACGCGGGACTACCTCGTGCTCGACCACGTGCAGCGAGAGGAGCCCGTGCCCGAGTCGCTGCGCGAACACGCGAAACGGCTGGTCGACCTAGGCGCCATCGAACGAGTCGGCCGGCGACTGCTGTTGTCGCGCGCGCTCTACGGGCAACTTGGCGAGCGCGGTACCTACACGCGAAAGCGCGGGCTCGATCACAACACCAACAAGGCGCTGCTGCTGAAGCACATTCGGGAGAATGCCGGTGAAGGGAGCCCTCTCGCCGATCTTGTGCAGGTCCTCCCGCAGCTCGGGCAGCGCAAGGTGCAGCAGCTCCTCGCGGAGATGCGTCGTGGAGGCGAAGTTTACCCTCGCGGACTGCGCCGTTGGGCTCGATGGTACCCCGGCCCCGAAGCGCCTTCCGGTTTGTCAGCCCCTTAGCTTTGCAAACAGTACGCGTCGATCGTCCACACCCGCGCAGGGTCTATAGCAACTGCGCAAGTGATTGATTTTCAAGGCTTTTCTAAAGCCAATCCTTGATCGATTGGTCTTTAGCCTGTCTTTAGCCGTCTTTAGCATTGGCCTTTATGTCCCCGCATCGCGGCACAGAGACCGATTTCGAGCGCACCACCATCGAACGTCTGGAACAGGTCGGGTACACCCATTTGCTGGGGCTCGAGCTCGACCGGCCGCATGAGCAGGTGGTTCTGCGGGAGTTCCTCCGCGCCAACCTTGCCCGGCGCTATCCGGCCCTCCCCCCTGCTGCACTGGACGAGGCGGTCGCGCGGTTCGCGCGGCCCGACGGGGTCGATACCATCCGCCGCAACCACGCTTTCCACCGGCTACTTACCCGCGGGATGGAGCTTCCGGTGGAATACCCGGACGGACGCCGGGAAACAGTGCATCTCTGGGCGGTGGACTGGAAGCGGTGGGAGCTGAACGACTTCCACGTCGTGAACCAGTTGCCCGTGCGCGGCCAGAATGACCGCCGTCCCGATGTGCTGCTGTACATAAACGGGCTGCCGCTCGTGCTCCTCGAACTCAAGAACCCTTGGGCAGAGCAGCCTACGGTGGAGCATGCGTGGACGCAGGTCCAGCACTACACGCACGATGTGCCGCAGCTGTTCGACTTCAATGCGCTCTGCATCATCTCGGACGGGATCACCAGTCTGCATGGCCAGTGGCCTGCGGGAATGGAGTGGTACGCACCGTGGAAGTCCATCAACGGCGTTGATGTGGAGCCCGGCACCACCGCGACGATGAAGACGCTGGTGGAAGGGCTGCTCCAACCCGAACGGCTTCTGCGTTACGTACGCGACTTCGTGCTCTTTGAGGTGGCCAACGAGCGCATCACCAAGAAGGGGGCAAAGTACCACCAGTACTTCGCGGTGCTGACAGCAACCGAGCGGGCAATCGCTTCCGCGCTCCCCGGTGCTGACCATCGCCTCGGCGTGGTGTGGCACACGACCGGTTCGGGGAAGTCGCTGACGATGGCGTTTCTGGTGGGCATCCTGCGCCGCGCGCCGGAACTCGCCAACCCGACGTTCGTCATTCAGGTGGACAGGACCGATCTCGACGATCAGCTGCACGACCAGTTCGTACTCGCCCGCGACCTGGTGGGCGATGTCCGTCACGCAGAAAGCGTTCGCGATCTGCGCGAGTTGTTGACCGGCGACGCCGGCGAGGTGGTCTTCTCCACCACCGCCAAGTTCCAGCTGGACGAGGGTGAGGCCGAGCACCCGGTACTCTCCACGCGGCAGAACGTGATCGTGATTGCGGACGAAGCGCACCGATCGCAGTACGGTTTCGCGGACGGTTTCGCGCGCTACCTGCGCGAGGCGCTCCCCAACGCCCGATTCATCGGCTTCACCGGGACACCGGTCTCGTTCGCAGGTGCCGATACCGTCGCGGTGTTCGGCGACCTGATTCACACCTACGACATCCGACAGTCGCAGGAGGATCAGGCCACCGTCCCGATATTCTACGCGCCGCGGCAAATCAAACTGCACCTTACGCGCACCGATCTGGACGAAGCACTCGGTGACATCGTGGAAGGGGAGCCGCAGGACGAGCTCGAGCGGCGGAAATCGAAGTGGGCCGCGTTGGCGGCGGCGGCCGGCGCGCGGGAACGGATCGCGTCACTCGCCGAAGACCTGCTTGCACACTACCAGGAGCGCACGACCACGCTCGCCGGCAAGGCGATGGTGGTCTGCATGACACGAGAGAACTGCGTCCGGCTGTATGACGCCCTTACGGCGCTCACCGGGTGCCCCGACGTGAAGATCGTAATGACGGGCGACATCACGCGTGATCCACCGGAGTGGAGCGCTGCGGGGCACCTTACGACCAAGAAACAGCGGGACGCCCTAAAGGAACGGCTCAAGGACCCTGACGACGCCCTTGCGATGGTCATCGTCTGCGACATGTGGCTCACGGGTACCGACATCCCGTGCCTGCACACGCTGTATGTAGACAAGCCGATGCGCGGGCACACGATCATCCAGGCGATCAGCCGGGTGAACCGCGTGTTTCGTGACAAGCCGCACGGGCTCGTCGTGGACTACATCGGGATCGGCGATGAGCTGCGTGACGCGACAAGCCGGTATACCGGTGGCGGTGGTCGTGGTGAGCCCGCGCCGGAAGTGGGCGCCGAGGCCGTACCGCTGTTCCTCGCGGCGATCGATACCCTACGTGAGACGTTGCCCCCGGGAGTCGATTATGGCACGTGGCGTCGGCTCTCGGGCATCGAACTGGAAGACCTGTACGCACTCGTGTACGGCACGTTGGCGGACGACGATGCCAGGCGCGAGGCCTTCCTCGATGCCGAGCATCGCGTAACGACGGCGTATTTGCTGGTGAAGCACCTCGACGAGGGCCGCCCTTTCGCGGACGAAGTGATTTTCGCACAACGGGTTCGAAAGCAGCTGCGAAAGGCCCTTCCTGGCCGCGGACCGGGCCGAGACGTGGAGCGCGCGGTGCGCGACCTGGTGGACGACAGCGTCGATGCCACAGGAGTCGTGGATATCTTCAGGGCGGCCGGCATCGATCTCGCCGACATTTCGATTCTCGATGATCGGTTCCTGCAAACCTTCAAGGAGCAGCCGCACGAGAACCTGCGTCTCAAGCTGCTCGAAAAACTTCTTCGAGATGAGCTCGATCGGCGGCGCTCTCGGAACTTGGCCAAGGACCGCTCCTTCCGCGAGCTACTGGAGAAGACGATCCAGCAGTACCACAACCGCCTCGTCGACGCGGCCGCGGTGATCAAGGCGATGCTGGAGATCAAGAAAGAGCTGGACGCCGACCAAGCCCGCGCCGCGGCACTGGGATTGGAGCCGGAGGAAGTCGCATTCTACGACGCGCTAGCCGCCAACATCGAGAGCGCGTACGAACCCAGTTTCCTGCGCGACCTCGTGCACGACGTGGTCCAAACCGTGAAGGCGCGCCTCAAGGTGGAGTGGACACAACCGCACCGCGACCAAGTAAAGGCGGATGTGCGCGCCGCCGTCAAGCGGGTACTGAACCGGCGCGGTGTACGGGCCGAGGACCTCGACGTAGTATTGGAGGCAGTGATGACGCAGGCGGAGGCGATGTACAGGAATTGGCCTTTGGCGGCGTAGCACTGCAACCTCATGGCGACCTTCTCATCGTACAACTTGAGCCGATCACTCCTCGACCACGAGGTCCTCCATTGAGCGAGCGCGCATGAAAAAGCGGAAGAAGCCAGATGTCATCTTCGAGCAGTATCTCGAAGGGGTAAACGGGCAGGCGTTCGAGCGCTATCGGAATGCCATCGTCCAACTCACGAAAGGTAAAAGCGGCGTGTATGCCCTTTACCGAGACGGACGGCTCTATTATGTCGGGCTGGCGTCGAACATGCTTGGCCGGTTGACCCAACACATGCGCGATCGGCATCAAGGCAAGTGGGACCGATTCAGCGCGTATCTGACAACGCGGACCGACGGCCCCCACATTCGCGAGCTGGAAGCGCTGCTTCTGCGTATTGTGGCGCCGCAAGGGAATCGTGTTGGTGGACGCCTCCGCAATGCGCGAGATCTCAGTCGCGAGTTTCGTTCGATGATGGCGGCGCAAGCGTCTGCCGAGCGGGATGAGATGCTGACGACGCGAGCCCGGCGGCAGGACCAAACGCAGGCCGCTCGGTCAGCGGCTCGAAAGGCGGCAAAGACGCGCGCCCTTCGAGACGGCGTTGGCCGACGCACGCAGCTCAGGGCCGAGTACAAGGGGCAAGCATTCGCGGCCACGTTACTCGCCGACGGCCGGGTGCGAGTTGGAGCTGACACGCATACGTCTCTCACCGCCGCCGCGAAAGCGGTCACACAACGCACGTCGATCAACGGGCGTCACTTTTGGAAAGCAAGACATAAGGGCGCGTGGTGCCGCCTTTCGCAGTTGAACTAGCGAGCCGCGTCCTAACAGGCGCGCAGTACTGACAACGGCGCCGGCTTCAAAGCGTTCTTTCGACTCTCCTTCGTCGAATGCCCTACGTCATGGTACCCCTGAACAAAGCGGGGCCGGTCTCTCGACCGGCCCCGCTTCGTACTCATCACACACCACCGCCTTACCGCACCGCGTTCACCATGTCGAAGATCGGCAGGTACATGGCCACGATCATACCGCCCACCACCACGCCGAGGAACACGATCATGATGGGCTCGAGCAAGCTGAGCAACGCGCTCACGGCGGCGTCGACTTCGTCGTCGTAGAAGTCGGCGATCTTGGTGAGCATTTCGTCCAGACCACCGGTCTGTTCACCGACGGCGATCATGCTGATCACCATGGGCGGGAACACTTCGCTCTTCTGCAGCGGGCCGGCAATCGTGTCACCGCCGGCGATGCTCGCGCGGCTCTGCATGATGGCGTCCTGCACGACACGGTTACCCGACGTGCGCGCCGTGATTTCGAGCCCGTCCAGAATGCTCACACCCGACGAGATGAGCGTGCCCAGCGTACGCGTGAAGCGCGACACGGCCGACTTGCGGAGCACGTCGCCCAGCACCGGGACCTTGAGCAGCAGCTTGTCGATCATGAGCTGCCCGTTGCTGGTGGCGTAGTACTGCTTGATGGAAAACGCTGAGCCCACGGCGCCGATGATGAGCGCCCACCAGTACGAGTTGAGGAAGCCGGAGAGTCCGATGACGATCTGCGTGGGGAGCGGGAGCTCCATGCCGACGCTACCGAACATGCTCGCGAATACCGGAATCACCTTCCACAAGAGAATGACCACGCACAAGCCGGCCACGCACATGATGACGGTGGGATAGATCATCGCGCCCTTCACCTTGCGGACGAGGGCGTCGTTCTTTTCCATGAAGATCGCGAGGCGATTCAGGATGGTATCGAGAATACCGCCCGCCTCACCAGCCGCCACCATGTTGGTGTACAGGTCGGAGAACGCCTTGGGATGCTTGCGCATGGCATCGGCCACGGTATTGCCCGACTCCACGTCGAACACCACCTGACGCACGACGGCCGCGAGGTGCTTGTTCTCCGACTGACGCGCCAGAATGTCGAGCGCCTGCACGAGCGGCAGGCCGGCGTTGATCATCGTGGAGAACTGTCGCGTGAAAATCACGATGTCGCGCATACCGACCGACCCGCCGGTCTTCGTCGGCGTGGCCTTCGACTCGTCCACCTTGAGGATGGTGAGCCGCTGACGGCGCAGCTGCGCCACGGCATCGTCGCGACTCGGCGCGTCGATGGTGGCGTTCTTGAGATCGCCGTTCTGCGTGCGCGCAGTATAGGTGAACGTAGGCATGATGGACCAGGAAGCAGGAGGCAGAGTGCAGACAGCGGGAACAGCGGTAATGCGGAACGGCTACAGCATCAGCGGCACGACTTTATCGTCGTAAGCCACCAGTCAGCGGACGGTCGGTGGCGCGGTTGTTCTGCGTGCCGTTGGCGGGGGTCGGCGCCGCGAGCCCGTCATCCATGGGCCCCTTGCCGATCATGCGCAGGAACTCGTTGGGATCGCCCGACGAGCGCACGCACTCGTCGGCGCTCACCTGACGCGCCACATACAGCTGGTACAACGCATCGTTCATGGTCTGCATCCCGAACTTCTTGCCGGACTGCATGAGCGAGTAGATCTGGTGCACCTTGTCGTCGCGCACGAGCGCGCGAATGGCTGGCGTAACCACGAGCACCTCGGCCGCCATCGCGCGGCCGCGCCCCGACACCTTGGGGAGCAGCACCTGCGTGATGATCCCTTCGAGTACGAAGGCGAGCTGCGCCCGTACCTGGCTCTGCTGGTGCGCCGGGAAGACGTCGATGATGCGGTTGATCGCTTCGGCCGCGCTGTTGGTGTGCAGCGTGGCGAACACCAAGTGACCCGTTTCTGCAATGGTGAGCGCGGCCTGGATGGTCTCCAGGTCGCGCATTTCGCCGATGAGGATGACATCGGGG
>JAIXTI010000180.1 GCA_027484025.1 bacterium | reverse complement strand
GCGCGCCTTCGGCATGGCGGAGTTCCGTCGCGGTATCGAGGTGGGCTTCGACATGGCCGAAGAGGCCGAGCGGCTGCTGCGCGCCGACGGGCGCTGGTCCATCGTCACGCCTGCGGCTATGGGCATCGTCACCTTCCGCTGGCATGAGGAGGGTCGCTCGGCGGAGGAGCTGGATTCGGTGATTGCCCGCACCGCCGACCGCATGCGCGCCGACGGCTACGCGATGGTGATGTCGACGATGCTGAAAGGGCGGCCGGCCTTCCGCCTGTGCCCCATTCACCCCGCGACGAACGCCGCGGAGATCGCCGAGACCATCCGGCGGCTCACGGCGTTCGCCGAGCAGGAGAACACCCAATCGACCGGGCCCGGCTGACGGGTTATCTTGTGTGAGCAGTACGCGGACGTGGCGAAATTGGTAGACGCACCAGCCTTAGGAGCTGGCGGGGCAACCCATCCCGGTTCGAGTCCGGGCGTTCGCATCATCATGGTACGCATAGGGTTAAGCTCTCCGGCGTTCGTCGCCTGCGTCGGGTGTGTCAGTGTCGCGTCGTAAAAAAGTCGTAGTCGCGCGCGCGGTTGTTTTCTTCGTCGTCTTGGCAGGCTGTTCAGCCGCCGGCGTGATCGTTCCGGCCACCACCAGCCGCGCAACCTCGTAGTCGAACTGGCAGTAGATCGCCGCCGTAATGGCCTCATTGGCGTGCCCCAGCCACTTGGAGACCTCCCACAGCGGATACCCGGCGAGAATGGCCCTCACGCCGTAGCTGTGGCGCGTATCGCGCAACCAGTAGCCTGCATTCCCTTCGGCCTCGGCAGCGGCCTTCCAGTGGCGCGAGATCGTATCTGCCGTGCACCCGGTGACGAGGTAGTCCTCAGCCCCTTTGCCTTCCATCGCTTGGCGTAGGATCGGCACTGCCCACGGCTCGATACGCACGCCCTTCCGGTCGCGCCCTTCGGTCTTCGTGCCGGGAATATCAATGCGGTGCTCGAGGCTCTTGGTTCGGTCTGGCGTACTGCCGACAGGCAAGAGCCGCAGGTGCTTTACCTGAACGGCGAACGTGCTCGACAGGTCCGCCCCGGTGGCGGCACACAGCGCAAACGCGATGCGGTCGGCTCCAATGGCGCGCGCAACGATGGCCTGATCTACCTCGACCGGCTTCCACACCGTACGCTTGCCGCTCTTCTTCGGCCGCGGTACCGCGTCGGCATCCCGACACGGATTCGAGGGAATGGCGGCATGTGCCACGAGGTACGCGCAGAAGCTCGACAGCGCGTAGAGATAGTGCCGTGCTGTTCCTGACGACACCGCGAGCGCGTTGATGCGATCGCGAATGGCGCCCGGCGTGAGCTCGTGCGAGTAGACCAGCGGCGGCAATGTCGGGCCCATGGTCCCGAGCAGGCGCTTTACCTGGCGTATTTGATCGGCGCTCGCGGCCGGCGCGTTGCGCTGCGTATCCAGCATCCAGCCCGGCAGGAAGTCCGCAAGCACGGCCGCCTTGAGGCGCGCGCGCAGTTCCTCGAGCTGGTTGTTTTGGTACGCCATCCAGAGCGTATCGATGTGCAGCTTCTTCGGCTTGCTGACCAGCGCGCGCAGTATCTCGAAGTCCTTCTGGTTCTTCAGCTGCGTGATCATGCCCTCAATGCGTCGCGCCAACCGGGCATCAGTGGTGCCCGTAGAGATTTGCTTGTAGCCCGGTCCGGTCGGGACATACAGCGCGAAGTAGCCAGCAACGCGACGAAAGGCAGCCATGAGGAGAACCTAAGGGGTCGGACGATTCGAGAGATGACGGCGCACCCACAGCACCGTTTCGATAGGGTCGAACAGAACGCGTGTGCCCATCTTCACGCGGGGGCACGGCGAGGCGTTCAGATACGATACGCTGAGCTTCGTTCGCTCGGCGGCGGTATCCACGTCCCAGAACTCAAGCGGGTGCCCAGGCGGCACCACGTCAGCCTGCACTGCGGCGCCCGTCCCTGCGTTCGGGAACAGCGAGGTTACGGGCTCACTACGACGGCGGTTCATGCGCGATGCCCTCCGGCCATGGCCCCGCGCTCGGCTTCAAGGCGCGCGCGGACCGTGGCCACTGCTGCCTCGAACTCGGCATCGGTTACCCGCCCCTCACGCACCCGCTGTGCATCGGCGCCCGCCGACGCCTGCTGAAACAACATGCCCCACACCGATTCCGCGTGCTCTCTGCCACCTAGCGCGGCCATCGCCCGCGTAGTCAGCGCGTGTATTCTGCCTGACAGTACCGTTGGTGCGGGCATTACCCGCAGGTGCGGCGCGCGCCATTCGGTGAGGTCCACTCGGCGCGCGTACCGCGCAAACCCGGCGATTGTTGGAATGCGCATACGCCCCTGCCGGTCGAGGTGCTCTTCGTCGCGAAGCCAGCGGCTTGCCGCGTCGGGAATGGCATCGAGTGACACGTTGACCAGCGCTGCCGCCCACTCGCGCACGTAGTGCTTTTCGGCTTCGTCCGGATCGCCGTCCACATCCGGGCGAAGTGTCCCTTTCGGCAGGTGCATGCGAAACGTGTCTAGTGCCTGCTTTGTCGCCTTGAACAGCTGCCAGCCGATCTGGGGTTGTGCACCGTACTGGCTCATGCGATCGCCCTCGCGAACTGGATGCCCAATCGCTCGCACTCGGCAATGGCGTGCTCGTCCCCCCGTTCGGCGTAGTCGACCAGCACGCGCCTATCAGCGACCGCGCGCTCCTCTGCGCTGCCTCCTCGGCCGCGTGAGCGCGTCTGCTGCCCTGGCCACACCGACGGCGTAAAGTGCTCCGCATCGCTGAGCGCCAGCTCCTCCTGCCACTGCTCGAGCACGAACTCGGTGAAATAGCTCAGCGCGCGTGGCGGGCTGGCCAGCTGCTGCGCCTTGCTCTGCACTCGGTCTAACGCGAATGCGAGCGGCACGGCCGCTGCTGCGAGTGCCTGTGTCAGTTTCGCCCCGCTGCTCGCCGTGATGGGTTTTGCGCTGTTCCCGTGTCGCTCAGCGACACCCCTGTTGGCAGCAGCAGCCAGCAGCTCGCTGTGGCGGTTCGAGTTCGCCTGGACAAGTTCCGGCCGTTCTGGGGCCGAGTCGGTCTCCTCGCGCGGCTCGCTGCTCGCTGCTCGGGGGTCGATGGTCGTTGGTCGCTGGTCGCTGGTCACTGATAGCTGCTCGCTGCTCGCTGCTCGGTGCGCGAGCGGCTCGCGACTGATTCTCGGAATCTCTCGCGAATCATTCTCGGAATCTCTCGCGAACGATTCTAAGAATGGTTCTGCGAATGGCTCGCGAATGGCTCGCGAATCGTTCTCGGAGACCTTCTCCATTCCCGTATCATCAAGCAGCGTGACGATTTGCGGGAATGCCGCCTTCAGGTTGGGGTGATCGATTCGCTGATGTTTCTTCCAGTTCGTGACCTGTATCACCCGCTGACCGGATGCGGTTAGTCCCCGTTGGATGACGCCAACCCGCGCGAGTGTCGCCAACGCTTCACGAACCTGCTGTCCGTAGTCCTCGATTCCATCGAACACGTCGGCCTCGATCTTTACCGGCTTATCGAGCAGCCGTCCGGCATCATCTGCCAACGAGATCAGGCTCACGAAGAGCAGCCGGGTCACCGGTGGCAGGCTCACCAGCTTCTCATCTTGCCAGATTTCCGGCTTGATCATGCGCATACGTGGCATCAGCGCGTTCCTCTGGCTTCGAAGGCGCGCGCAGGGTGTTGTTCGGTTCCTCTCGTTTGATGCGCCTGGAGCGCCGACGGCACGGCTCCACCAGTACGGATCAGGGCGACGACAGACCGAGCGGCGGTCACGAGCGCGCGCGACCGCGGTTCCTGCTTGGGTTCAACGATCCTACCCCTCACGTTCCACCTCCTCCGTGGCCACTTCGGCCAACGCGTCTGCTACTCGCTCAGCCACGCGTACCGGTAACGACAGAAGGATCGAGCCTCCGGTGGCGCCGGTCTGCGCGCGCAGTCGGAGAACATCGGCGATGAGCCGGAGCTCGGCTCGAGCCAAGGCGTCCCGCGTTACGGCCGGCCGCCGCGAGTCGCACGAGGTTAGCTCAGTAGGTACCACCGTGTACAGCGCCATCCTACGCGGACCGGTCGCTGTGAGCGCGCCGGCGGCTTCGAGCAGGTGCCGCCTTGCTGCTAGTCCTCTCTCTTTCCCTTCGCGCCTTGCTGACTTCCCAGTCCCATCCGTAAAGCTTGAGTTCGGCCGCAGTGAGCAGCCGCTCAACCACGCCCGCCTTCTCGAGCTGCTCCATGTCGTCGCCGTGGAAGCACTCACCTTCGCTGGTGATGGTCGCAAAGCTTTCCTCGTCGTAGCTCACCGCTACGACGGGCTTCAAGTCTTTGTGGTTGTGCTCTGTCATGATGACGTGACCAGGCAACGCCAGCACGGGGCGGATCATCGGCGCGCGCACGCCCCAGAAGCGGGCCTTCGTCTGGTTACTCACCGGACAGCCCCTCGCTGATGACGTTCGCCACGATCTCATACGCCGCCTGAACCTGGGCTTCCTCTGTCTGCTCTTCTCTCGGCGCGCGCGGCTCGCGACAGTCCAGACCGAGGGGATGCGCCCTGCAGTGCGGAGGCAACGGGATGTCCATGCCGGCATGGCGAAACAGCGCGAGTGCCAGCTCTCGCACGGCTTCCTTCGGGATCACGATCGTATTCCCTGGGATCGGCATCGTTCCGCGCCCTGCCCGTTCCAGCTCCTGCAGTACGACACCGCCGGTCGACTCTTCGGCGCGCGCAAGAATTCCACTGGCGCCGACCCGGCGATGCAACAAGCGCCTGCCCTTTATGTTCTCAGCGATCATCGGGTGCGGAAGCCGCACGGCCGCCACCGCACGCTGTTCGGCAGCGCTGAGCGGGCCATGCTCGAGCTCAATATGCTTCTGTCCGGCCGCGATCAATCGCCAGAGCGCGTTATACGTGCCGAGAGACATCGACCGAACCTGCACCCGATCATCCTTGCGGTGCCGGCCGTGCTTCAGTTTGCGCGGGATGCCCGGACTTGGCGGCACGTTCACGCGCGTTGCTGAAGAGGTCTGTTCGCTGTGCACGCGTGAACCAGCGCGAGTCTCCGCCTTCTGAGGGCGATGCTCCTTACTGCTGACTGGCGCGTTCGCCACGGTGGACTTACCTTTTTCGTCAGAGGTCTTCATCGAAGTGGGATCTCGGTTGCAGCGCGGCCGCTCTGGCTTCCACACCAGCGGTCGCGCTGCTTTTTTGTGCCCTACGGCGCCGAATTGCGCGCGCAGGTGTGTCGGGCGCGTGTGGCCCATGAGTGCTGCTCAACCCGCCGGAATACCGAGAAAGGCCACATCATCTCCTGAACCCTTAGTAGAGACGTGCTGACTGGTGCCGACAGGCGTCCCAGTCACGATGTGAAGGTCACCGGCTCCCCTCTCGGTACAACCGCTGAACGGATCTATTGTCGCTGCGTGCAACTCCCACGCTGCCGAAGCCACCGGTGCCTGTCGCCACCAGCTACGCCTGCACGCTGACTGACGAGGTGCAGGGTACGAACTCTCCGATGCTCGGCTCTCCGATACAGCGCAGGAAGACGCTAGGCGTTCGCCTGCTGCATGCTGGAGTCGGCCGACGTCGTGTATTCCCGTGCGCCTGGCTCGATTCGGTTGCCCTTGCCGTCGTACATGCCGGCCGTCGATCCCGGCTCGTAGGCCGCATGCCCCAAGCTGATCCGGTTGCCGGCGCCATCGTACACGCCGGCCGCGATCGGAGTGGGTGCAGCCTTCGCCGTCTCCTTTTCTGCTTCCTTCGCGAAGAACTCCGCCGTCGATTCGAACGGGTTCCCATAGATTTTGCCCCAGAACGGTTCCACCTTCGTTACCGCCGGGAGCTGCACCAGCGTGTCGAGCGTACCGACACGTTCGACGTCTCCCGGAGGCTTCGGCAGCCCGTTGCCAAGCTCCCTCCACATCGCCGACACCCATTCGTACGTGCGAATACCCCTGTCGTAGGGACGCTCGATTTCACGCTGCAGGTTGTTCAGCACTTCGTTGCCCTCTCGAATCTTCTCGAGCAGCGGGACCAACTTCGTTGCGATTTGCTCATACTGCACCGCGGCGGCGTGCGCGGCCGCATACGTGCTCGCATGGCGCTTCCAGAATGCTCGAATGTCCTCATCGATCGTATCGTCACGCGCCTTTTCGTAGGCCACCGCGGCGGCCTTCTCCAGCGACGCCAACAGCATGATCTGCGTCTGCAGCCTCTCTCGCTCGCGCCGGTTCTCCTCGTAGGCGGACACCGACTCAAGCAGCGCCGCATCAGCCGCCACGTCCAGCTCGGACATGCGCGCGTGATGGTCGGTAACCGCGTCACGCATAGCGCTCCGCAGCTTCGTGATCCCGTCCTGCCGCTCGGCTGCGGTCGGCGCGCGCATCACGGTGTGCAATTGGGCTGCCCAATCCGCCTGCGGCGCTTCGGCTTCCGGTTTGGTGGGTTCTGTACCCTGCCCGGTTCGTGTCCTCGTGGCCATCGGTCTCAAGTAAAGGGTGATCGAGTGTCGCTGCGAACGGTGTTTCTGTACTGGTCCCGCGGGATCACAGACCCCGCCTTCGCGAGCGCGCCTGTTGCGTCAGTGCGGCCTTCTCTCTTGCCTAGTTGTTCACCCAGAAGTCAGGAGCGCCCTGCGCGTTGGGGAGCTGCACCACCTCATGCAGTGGGGCTCGGCCGCTCGGCTTAAACGGACCTGTCGGGTCAGTGCTCCCGAGCAACTCAACCGCAAGCGCGTTGGCCTGTTGACGCGTTCGCACCCCCGTCTCCTCGAGTCGGGAGATCTGCCAGCTGATGGCCATGATCGCGTCATGTGCGGCCTTCACGCCGGCGAGCGCGGTTGCCATTTGAGCCGCCAGCACGTGGTAACTCGCTAAGGCCGTCGTGCCGTTCTGAATCACGGTCGCCTGGAGCGCGGCGCTCCGCCGTACAAGAAGCTCATGGTCTGCGCTCCGATACGATGACCGCAGCGACGCGACGAGCGCGATGAGATCCTGTATCAGGCTTTTGTCCTCCGCGCGTCCGCCTACCGGAGCAAGGTTCTGCGCTTCCAGCTTCAGCGCGCTGTCAACCTCGGCGAGCGCTGTCGCTCGCGCGAGTTCAGGCAGGTCTGTGGCGCTCTGCACGCGACCCAGCCATTGGGCCGCAAAGGCAGCAGTGAGGGACATAGATCTTTGGGTTAGGGTGAGTGTTGCTCAGTGCAGGACGATTTCACAAAAAAGCAGCGCCTTTGCGATACTGCCCACCGAATGGCCTTCTCCGATCGTCAGAGCGTCTGCGCGAAAATGCCCGCGCGTGAACACCTGACACCGCACGGGACCGCTCGAAGCGTCGGCGTCCTGTGCAAGGATGGCGATCGGTGTCTGGCTCCCGTCCGTCGCCATCGTACGCGCGAGCTGCATGTCATTCTCGATCGTTGTCACGACATCGACGGCGAAACGATCACCGACAGCAAACCCCTTCGACCCTCTCGCAATGGAGAGCAGCAACGGCCCCGCGGAGCGCTGCCCTACCTTCGCCACGGCCACCAATCGACCGTTGGGATCATCCAGTTTGAAGGCCCCGCCGCTCGGTGTCTGCTCAATGCACACCAGCATGTACCGGCCTGCCCGCGCCCCTACGCCAAGCTGCACCGATTCAACCCGTCCGTTCCCGGCGTTGCTCTCTCCGGGTACCATCGACGTCACCCGCAACACCTGACCGAGTACCGCGCCTGCGGGGAGCACTCCGCTTCTCAGGGTCGCCGATGCCATGCGCGTGAACTTCGTTGGCTTCAGTAGATCCACCTCTGCTATCGGCTCTTCTGCGCCTGCGCTCTTTGCCATCATCGTTCCGTTCTCAGGGTGAGCCCTCGGCCTAGCGTGCGAAGATCGTCATACGGACTCCGGTGCCGTGCACCGCCTCAGGCACCATCATCCCGAGCCGGTTCATCAGGCGTTCTGCCGCAGCCTTCGATCGATAGGTGCGCAGCTCCTGCGCCTGCGCCTGCAGCTCGACTACCCGGCGCTGCCTAGGCGTTGCGCCCGCATGTGTCTTCCCGAACACGCGTGCCGCTCGCTGCTTGTTTTCGAAGTCCTTCCGCTGATCCGCCGGCATGGCTCGGAGTTCCGCCTGAATGCGCGCTTCAATGCGTGCCAGCCGCTCCCTTGTCCCGGCTGCCGCTCGTACCTTCTGCATGGTGTTGCCTCTCCTCGCGCGCCGTTGTGTGTCCGTGCACCTGGCGCGCTACGGCAGGTGCGGCGGTTCCGTCTGCGTCGAACCGTGTCCTACAGGTCAGCTCCGCGCGGTCGCTTGTTGTTCGCGTTGGCCTCTGCGACGCGGTGCGCTTCGGATGCTGCGACTGCGGCCGCCACCGCTTCCGGCAGTGACCAGTGCCGCATGAGTTGAGACGGTGGAAGGCCGTGCTCGGCGGCGTACCCCGTGAGGAACCCGGACAATGACAGCCGCGATTGTACGGCGCCGCCCTCTTTCGGGAGGGCAGCAGACATGATGGCGACAGAGTGCGCGTGCAACTCCCGGTGCGCGAAGTAGATCGCGAGATAGTCCTCTGGCAGCAGCTCGGCCGTCCACTCCGGGGGATCAAGTGGCGCGTTGTCATCGAATGGCAGGCCGACACCGGGCGAGAGCAGCACCCATGCCCATGTGCGTTGCGCGAGCGATCGCGACAACGGCAGCAGTGCGTCTACTTCGTTCGGCGACAGCGTTTCGTCCTGCGCTCGGTCTACCATCAGCCGGATCAGCGGACGCTGCACCGCCTCGAGGGAATCCAAGAAGGCAAGCGAGTGCGCGCTCTTTGGATACACCGCATGGTTTCCGACCGAAAGAATCACCTGAGTGGGTGTCCGACTCGAAGCAGCGCGCACCACCGCTTCGAGCTCCTCGCCGCCGCCTTCGGGTTCCTTGCGAAACACCATGCCCGTCAACCGTAAGAGTTGGGCGTAGCACTCGATCCAGCCAGCAAATCCGCGGGAGGGATTCTCCTTACCACCCGGCCACACGTCTTTCAGCTCTTCCTGGCTGATCTCGGGATAAGCGCCGAGCTGTTGCCGCAGCGAGTTGCAGCGCGACTTTAGCTTCGAGGCCGTGGTGCGCTCACTCATACCGTTACCCTGATGTTCCGGTACTGGACATGCACAGCGCCGACAATGACGCAAAGATCGCCAACGGTCAGGGGCTCGAAGTGCCTTGGTGCGGCGAAAAAGGCACACTCTTCCTCTCGATCCTTGATCGGTGAGGCCTCTCCTGGATGTGTGAGCACCATGAGCATGAGCGCCGCCACAGGCTCGATCTCGGGGCACACATCCCGTAGCAATGCGTTGTTGGGGTGAGGGTCGAGATTCCGTCTCTCATCAAGCACCTCGAGGTGCAGGCGTGCCAAGAGATCGAGGGCATGCTCTCCCTTCGCGTGCACCGTCACCGGGCCGATGCTGAGTGCGACAACCTGACGTTCGCGCAGAGTGGGCAACATCATGCGGTCACCTTGGGCGGCCTTAGCCCGGCGTTGCGATAGCGAATGGCGCCGTTGCGCTCGAGTGCTACAAGGCTGCCGAGATCGGGGCAGGAATGCTGCACGGGTTTCCATTGGCCGCCGATCATCCGAACGACCGCCACAGTCCACGCCGTCTGTAGAGGTACTACGGCGAGTCGGTCACCAGCACGGGCAGTGATCTGGCCAACGATCGGGCTGAGCACATCAAACAGCAGACTCGCGTCTTCTGATACCGCCGGTGAGCGCGGGTCGAACAGCCCTCCACCCGCGTTCAGGCGAGCGAACATGTAGAGGCGAAGGATGTAGCGCTGCGGAAGTCCCGCCTTCGCCATACGGTCTGCCCACTCTTCTGCAGCCACATTGGCGGCCGTGCGCTGGTTGGCGGGAGCCAACAGGATAGCGGGGGCTGACATCAGGCGACCGCCGACGCCGGAGCCGGCGCACCGATCGCACCGACTGTGTTGGCGTCGACCGGCCCGAACACCTCTTCACGACTCTGGCCGATGTGCGCCGCGATCGCGAGCTCTACGCGTTCATTGCGCCGATATCCGTACAGCACTTGGCTGACGTGATGCTGCGAGTACCCGAGATCTCGAGCGATGGACGAGATTGAAATGCGCCGGCGGACTAGCTCCACCTTCCGGTCAATTGGCAACATCGGCATCGGTATATTCCTCGAAGTTTCGCAAAGGTCACACGTCTAGTTGCTCGCTCAGCTACAACATGTGAGCAGCACCCCACAGTGCGCAAGTCCCAATATGGCGAGAGAAGGCGTAGCCCAACGGATAGAGCAGGCTCGAAAGCGACTCGGTCTCAGCGTCGCTGAGGCCGCGCGTACCCTCGGCGTCAATCGCCGCACCTGGACCAATTGGGAGCAGGTTGGCGGGTATAGCCCGAAGCAGGAGCAGGTTTCCTCGCTGGCCTCGCTGCTGCAGGTGTCTACAGAGTGGCTCGAAACAGGGGGCAACCAGCCCGCGGCCGACGGCGAGCCGGTCCGACGCGTTCGCAGTATTGAGCGCCTGTACATCGAGCAGCTGTGGGATGCACATGTCGATTTCAACAGATCAGTTCATTCAGCCAGCACACCGGATGCGCAGCAGCGCCAGCGAATGCAGGCGGACGAGTGCCTTCGAGTTCTGCTCGAAAGGGCTCATCGAGGTACGGCACCGTTCTCAAGCGAGTACCACGTATCGAGAGACCTGGCGAACCTGCTGCTGCTTTGCACCGGACTGCATGCAAAGATCGTCAGTGATGCAGAAAGCGCCTTCCCGTCTCTCGCTGACGCAATTGACGTTTCGCGCTATGTCCGAGAACTCGGTGTGCAGCTGCCGGTGATTGTTCACCGAGTAGAGGCGACGGCAGGCATTCCCGCCGTCTCATGGTTCGACAAGGAGGGACTTATCGTCGCTCGAATACTGATCGGGCAGACGCCTCCCACTCTTGTCTCAAACCCTCAGCCAAGCGAAAGCAGACTAGCGGAAAGCTGACGATACAACGCAGCAACGGCGGCCACTCGGCCGCCGTATGCATTTCAACGCGATGCCCAGAAACTGCCGCTCCCTAAGGCCGAGGCCAGACGAGTGCATCGGGATTCCATGGCAGTGCCTCTACTCTCGCCACATAGGGAGCGCCCCAAGTGAACCCGCTGACGCTCTTGGACTCTACACGTCGCGCAATCGGAACGATGGCAAGCGACAACACACCGAGCTCCTGAAGCACCTTCGCTGCGCTGATGGCGGTTCCCCCAGTCACCCAAGTGTCCTCGAAAAGGATCACACGCTTACCAGCCACAGCAGCTTTGTCGCCGGTAAACATCTTCGGATTGATGTCGTTCCGGGTTCTCGTCTCGCCGGCGACGTGCGTAAGCAGGGGTTCTACGGGCAACCCTGCCGCCGCGTGAATCAGACGGAGAGAGCGGTACAGGCGGTGCTCCTTTGGTGCGACATCCTGCTTTGAAGACGGTACCACACAGGCTACGTCAGGCTCGCCGCCGAGCATGGTTCGAAACTGCTCTCTGAAGCCGGTAAGCGCTGCGTATGCCGCTGCGGCAACGAGGTACATGTTATCAGGCGTGCCGAGCTTGTAGCTCGACATGCGCGAGTACCACGGACCCGGATCGAGCGCCGTAGAGAGTGGAACCACGCGGGCAAGCAGCGAGGTACTCACGCCGGCGAGCATCAGCTTTCTGCACCCGAAGCACTGCGCATAGCTCGGATCTTTCGCGCGGAAGCAGTAGCGGCACACGTCAGGATCTGCACTGGACGGAACGCCCCGCGCTTCCTTGGCCACCACCTGCAGTGCTGCTTCGATCGTTGCGTACGGGTGCGTTGTGGCGGACATCAGGCGATTGCGAACGCCTGCGGTTCGTACTCGGGATCGAGACGACGGGTAACATCATCGACCTCCTCGAGCACGCTCGCTCGCGTCCCCTTCACGCCTTCCTCAACCATCCGCTGAGCCCACGCATGGGAGTTCACCAGCGATCGTAACAGGAACACCGTACGGCCATGCTCGAGGGCCACGCGTGCCTGCATCCTGGCACCGGAGGTTTCGCTCGCTTCCACAACCACGGTCAGCACACTGAGCCCCGACATGGTGATGTTGCGCGTCGGAAAGTTGCCGGACATGGGAGGCTGCTTCGGGAAGAACTGCGACACCAGCGCCCCGCCGCAGTCTACGATCTGACGAGCGAGCAGCGTGTTTTCTTTCGGGTAGGTGTGATCGAGGCCGGTGCCCACGACCGCAACCGTGCGGCCACCCACTTCGAGCGCGCCGGTATGCGCGGCGGTATCGATCCCCTTTGCCAACCCGGAAACGATCGTAAGGCCGCGCTTCCCGAGCTCACGTGCGAGCTTCCGCGCACGTCGCGCGCCGGCTTCGCTGGGCTCTCGGGTACCAACGATTGCCACCCCTACGCTTTCCACGGCACTCCGTTCGCCACGCACAAACAACAGCGGCGGCCTGTTGAAGATGCTCCGAAGCAGCTCAGGGTACGTGGAATCGAGCACCGTGCAGGCCGTGAGCGCATGCTCACCCCAGCTCTGGACCTCCTGCTCAGCCTGACTCAGCACGGCCTCAGGTACCGTCTCGAAAAGCGCCGTGGACTCCTCGGCGCCGGCATCCCGATACACCCAGCGGAGCAGCTCCACAGCGGAGCCGTAGCCGTCGATCTGCGCCCCAAGGTGCGCCTTCACCACCTGTGGCGCCTGTAGGAGGGCCACGGTAGCAAGCAGCTCATGTTCTCGCGTGCCGGGTGTCAGCTCTCGACCGTTCATGGCGGGAAGATGGGGGGTATTGCGAAAGAAGGACAGATACAGCATGCGGCCGAACAACCCGAAAGAAAGCCGAACCCCGCTTGAACGTCAACTCGGCGCCGAGCTTCACCCGTGTAGGCTCAGCTGCTCGGAGATGTTCTCTGGAGCCCTGAAGAAATCGGGAGAGCGGAGCTCCGCACACAGCGCATCCCTGATCAGCTGCAACGCCTCCTCTGCCTCCCGCCTGCTGCGTAGTCCCACAACGGTGTCCGCCTCACGTGCACTCATCTGGTCCAGAGAAGTACGCAGGCGCGTGAGGAGATCCCTCGCCCAGAACATGGCAAGGATACGCGGAATGTTCTCCTGGCGCATTTGTGAAAGCTTCAGCTCGGCCGTTTCGACTTCTGCAAGCTCGCGACGTTTTCTGAGCTGGTCATTGCTGATGCCTTCTGACGCTTGCTGGCGTAGCCGCTCCCCCCACCATCGGATAAAAGTGGGGGCATGGATCTCGAAGCTGACACCACGGCCGCCCCGCGTAAGGCATGGCGCGCCTTCGTCGGTGATCCATGCCGAAACGGTCACGCTGCTAACCCCGACTAAGGCGGCCATCTGCGCAACGTTCATCACCATCGGATCGGCCGATCTGCGAACCGTCTTGGTTTTCTCTGAACTCATCAGACGGAGTGGGGCGAACTTAACAAATGCCGAGGAATATTCCGACGCTCACATAAACACGGACAGGGGTGTGCGGCTGCCCGATGGCCATCCCCCCGGGGGGAGGACCCGCGAGCCACCGGCCCGCGCGAACCGGTAACTGGCCGCACCGGTGCCCCGCAGTGCCCCTCCAGTGTCACCGTGCGGTCCGAATGGCATCCGCGAAGGCCACCGCATAGTTCTGCGCGAGACGCGCCTCCAGCCCGTTGCTGAAGGTCTCTGCGATCCTCAGGCGACGAGGCAGATTGATCCGACGGCGGAAGAACCACACAGAGTCATATTCGCTGCCTTTGTCCATCGTGCCACGGGACGCCGTGAACATGCGAATGGCCTTGGAAGACCCTGCTGAAGCTTGGGCTTTCGGCTCGCGCATGAAGATGCCGACGCCCGGCTTCACGAAGTAGTACTTCGTTCCCTTCTTGAAGCCTCCCTTCTTCTTCCTCCCCCCTTTGTATTGAGAGCCGAGGCCAGTGAGGTCTCTGCGGCGCAGCGCTGCACCAGAGAGGCCAAGGGAGCTGGGATACAGGCTCTTTGGCATCTGCCGTGTCGATGTGCGAAGTCCGGGCGCTGGGATGGTAAATCCCTGTGGAGCGAACTCATTCCGCTGCGTTCGATAGAGGGCGTTGGACGTGAACGTTCCGCCCTCTTCCTGACGGATTACTATTGCACCAATCCGTCGGAACAGGGAGGCTGTGGCGCCGACGCTGCCCCCCACGACGTCAATTCGACCGGACAGCGGGAGTCGCTTAGCGTCGGCCCGTTGCGCCGTGCCGAAGCGGAAAACGTCACCGAACGTCTTCTTAGCTTGGCCGTTGCGAATAGAGAGCCTGGATGCGACATGCGCCCTGAGCTGCGCCTGCTTCTGCTCAAGAGTTTTGTTGATGGCCACGGCGAGGGCAAAGACGGCTTGCTTTCCGGTCTGCTGCACATCACGCTCGAAGCGAGCGGAGTTCAGGGTGGTGACGATAGGTAGCATCTGTTTATCTCACGCTCAGGGTGTATGGGGTTGAAGCTGGCACTTCAGGGCATGTCATCCGCGTTTCGCGCTCCCAAGGAAACGAGCCTCAGACGCGGCCGTGCGGCCCAACTCCCTTTGAATCGAAGCCATCACCTCTGCCCCTACCTGCGCCGGTGACAACCCGTTCGTCGAGAGCCCAGAGACCTGAATCGAGAATGAGGCCGTCTGGATCACAATGCCACCGTTCACCGTCGACGGCACAACGCGCGAGAACTCGAGTGCACTCAGGTTCGGCGCCAGCATGGCGCTTCGCAGCAAGGCTGAGACGATCGCACCACTATCACCGGTGTTGATTGAGATCTCTCTCAGCAGGCCGGCCAGCGACTGTGCGGTTACCTCGGAGAGCCCGCCAAAGTCGCTGACAATGCTGGTGTTACCGCGCCGTGTGCTCGGTGCGCTCGAAGCATCGCTGGAGAAGGACTGGCGATCGCTAGATGCCTGAGGCGCTACAGGGGCAGCCTGGGCGAACTTCGCCGCAATCTCTGCTAGGTCTGCCTTGAAGATGGCCTCAATCTGTTCGATAGCACTCGACCCTAAACCGAGCTGCGCCGCCGTCTTCAGTCTCTCGTCTCTGCGAGCTGTGGCCGCCCGAATGTCCGCTTCACGGTTACGGCCCTGTGACCTCAGAAAGTCATCGGTGAGCGAATCAGCGAACGCCTGCGAGGCCTGAGCCGCCTCGAGCGCCTGCTCTGCAACGCCCTTGAGCGTAGAGACCAGTCCATCAAAGCCTGAGTCGGCATCGAGGATTGCGGACAGCAGCTCGTCACGGGTGAAGCCGAACCTCTCGAAGATCTCCTCATCACTCAGGCTGTCGAGCTGGCCGAAGATCGCGCGCAGCTCCTCCTTTGCCCCCTCCAGTCCTGCGAGGGTGTTCAGGTCGAACTGTGTGAACAGATCTGAGAAGGCCTTGCCGTACCCTGCCAGCGTCTCTATTACAGCGCCCTCACCCTCAAGATCAAAGATCGCGATTCGATTCCCTGCCCGTTCACGCGCCTTCTCTCTCAGCTGCAGGGCAGCGTCCAACGCTTCGGCCGCTGCAATAGCGACCTCCTCGAGCTTCTGCGCCTGTATGATCTGCTCTCGAAGGGCACTGTCGGTGATATCGCGAAGCTCTTCCTCGTTGGCAATCTGCCTACGAAGCGCTTCGGCCTCCTCAGTTCTCCCTTGGGCAACGAGCGTCCTCACCGCGATATCATCGCGAATGCGCTGAGTGGCGCGCGCGGCAGCCTCGTCGAAGTCCCTGATTGACTCGGCCAACTCTTCGCTGATCACTGCGCTGAGCTCCCCAAACATCTCGGCCGTGATTGTCCCTGCCTCGAAGAGCTTCACTGCTTCGGCGAGTTGCTCGCGGGACGCTGCCGTCTGACGAAGCGTGAACGCGTCTCGGTCCCTGCCGCTGAGAGTCGCGCGGCGAATAGCCACATCCTCTGCGACCTCAGTACGCTTCTCCTCTGCCAATCGCGCCCGGACCGCCTGCGCCGTTATCGTTTCCTGCGCCTGAACGTCCCTGAGACTCTTAACGTAAGGGCTGTCCTTGCCGAACTTCGCCTCAGCTTCCTGCACCTCTCGAAGCTGATCAAGTCGCAAACGTTCGGCGTCTGCCTGCTCGGTCAGCCCGGCATTGAGCAGCTTGCGCACTTCGAGGTCTTCCGAGAGTCGAGCCAGCTCGGCTGCATTCCGTCTCTCAAGTTCGGCAACATTGTTTCGAGCTGCCTCTGCGGATTTCTCCAGCTCCTTGATCAATGGAGCAAGGGTAGCACCGAGAATACTCGCGGGTGTGGCCAGCCCGCGGAGCGTCGCAATGAGATCCTCAATCTCCTTGATCGATTTGAAGTCGAGCGTGTTCCCGCCAGTGAATCCCGCAGCGGCAACCGCCTTGTTCGCGAGGTCGCTCGCCGTCTTCAGGTTTGTCCGTAGCGACTCCTCGAGCGAGGTCCGCGACGTGATCACAAAGTCGTCCAGTGCTCGGTTGAACTCGATTGCCGCTTCCTTCACGGCTCGGGCCCGTTCGCGCGCCTTACCGCCGAAAAGGTCTAAGGCATCGGCTATCTGCGCGAGGCCACCGACGACGGAAACGGCTGCCCCGGCGGCACTCGCGACACCCGCCGAGCCCGCCTGCCCGCCCAAGGCGCCTAGGAACCCTACGTTCTGCTCTTTGCCGTCCTTGTCTTTGAAAATGCCAGCGCGTTGCGCTCGGTTCAGATTTGTCAGCAGGTTCGCTGTCTGCACCAGCAGGCCGGCCATGTTGCGGCCTGCTTCACCGAACGCGGTTGCGATCCCAGACGCAGCGCTCGCAACTCGCGACATATCGTCAGCGAGCGTGCCGACAGCTGAATAGTCGGCTTCAGTTGGCAACGCGAACAGAGACGCGCCGTTTAGCCCGAGAGAGCGGAGCGCCTCCAGTACCTTCTGCAGCTTGAGCCGCTCCGCTACCTCGTCCTTGATATCCTTGATCTGCTGTGCGGTGAGCTGGGAGCCAGCGGCTTTTGCGCGAGCCTCAGCCTCTGCAACCGCGGTCGATTGTGCCTGCACCACCAGTAGCTTTTCATACCCCTGCTTGCTCTGTAAGAGTGCCGCAATCTCGTCCCGCGTAGCCGCATTCGAAGCACTCCGTAGCTTCGACTCCTCTGCGAGTGATTCACGCAGCTTCTGCTGACGCTCGGCAATCTCTTTGTCGATCTCAGTGAGAGCTGCAGCGGTCGCAAAGAAGCTCGCTGAGATGGCCGCCTTCAGCGCTGCCGCTTCCTTGTCCGCGTCGTCACTGTCCTTTTTCGTCTTTGCGGCGGCGCTCTTCGAGGCTTCCAACGCTCGCCGGCCGGCCTCAGCCTGCTGAATCGCTGTCTCAGTCTGGGCTACAAGCTTCGGTGTGAGCTTGTCTACCGCATTGCTGGTGAGCTCATACTCCGTCGAAAGGAGACGCTGCGTTTCTATCAGCTCGCTCAACTCCTTTCGGGCCGTGCGGATAGCGTCACCGCCGACCTGCACCGCCGATACGCCTGGT
>JAIXTI010000229.1 GCA_027484025.1 bacterium | reverse complement strand
TTGGGGTGCCCATAGGGGTGCAGTGGTTCTTCGAAGCTTTCGCCTTCGGTGTGACCGCGCTGTTCATGGGCTGGATGGGCACCGCATCGCTTGCAGGGCACGAGATTGCCCTCAGTATGGCCGCGCTGACCTTCATGGTCCCGTTGGGTATCTCTGGTGCTGCAGCGGCCGTGGTAGGGCGCGCCATCGGGCGTGGCGACCTCCCTGCCGCACGGCGCGACGCGCTCGCCGCCATCGCATGCGGCGTGGGATTCATGTGTGTCAGCGCGGTGGTGTTCATCGCGGCACCCGAGTGGCTCACCGCGAGGTACACGACGGACGCGAGCACCGTGGCGGTCGCCGTGGCCCTTGTCCCTCTCGCGGGGTGGTTTCAGGTGTTTGACGGGCTCCAAGCGGTCACCAGTGGCGTCCTACGAGGAACCGGCGACACGCGCGTGCCGGCGATGCTTCACCTGATCGCCTTCTGGGGGATTGGCATACCCCTCGGATACTTCTTGGGATTTCACACCGCTCTCCGCGAGCGCGGCCTTTGGATGGGGCTGGTGGCCGGGCTCGCGGCCGCTGCCCTGCTGCAATCCGGGCGCGTCGTCCGTCGCCTCCGGACCGATATTGTTCGCCTGCGCATCGATCACTGACGTCCGTTGATCTTTACGCCGCACCACTTGAGTCGTAGGCTTTGCAGGTGAACGATTCCCGTCACAGTCTGCTCCGGTCCGGCATACGGCGACGTCTCTTCGCCCTGGCGCTCGGGCTGACGATCCCGCTCGCCTTGTTGGCGGGCGTGCGCGCATTCGAGCGCGCGCAGCGCGATCAACGGGCGCTCGCGGAACGGGGCATCACTTCCGCACGACGCGCGACGCAGCTGCTCGAAGATGACCTGCATCGTGCGCGTTTGCTGCTCAATGCGGCCGCGCGCGTCTTGCACCCCGACGTTTCACGGGCGACGAACGACTCCCTCATTCGCGTCATCTTTGCCGACGCCGCCGTGGGATTCAGCAACATCTGGATTGCGGATTCGCTTGGCGTCCTCAAGGGCGCGATGATAGACGTGGAGCAGCGCCTGCCGCCGGGGAGTGATGCCACACTTCGGAGCCGCGAGTATTTCGTTGACGCGGTGCGCACCAAGGACTTCACGATTGGGCAGCCGGTTCGTTCGCAATTCGACCCCGCGCGCCGGTGGGTCATTCCGTTCGTGAATCCGGTACACGGTCCTGACGGACGTGTCATCGCGTATGTCGGCGCCGGACTGAAGGTTGATCAGATGGCGGCCATGTTGTACACGCGAGACTTGCCTCCCAACTCGGTGCTGACCGTCCTCCGGGATGATGGCCGTGTTTTCTTGCGGAGTCTCGATCTCGAGTCGTGGATCACCCGTGATTTTCGGGACTCTGGTTCCTTTCGTCGCGACTCGCGACTGCCGCGGACATTCGAGCCGATTCAGTCGCTCGATGGAACCAGGCGACTGGTCGCGCAGGATACCTTGTCGACGATCAAGGCCACGGCCTACCTTGGCATTCCGGTGAGTGAAACGCTCGCGTCCGTCGAGCGACAGTTTTTCGTCGACTTGTTGGCCGGTGCACTCCTCACGATGACGGCAGCGCTGGTCGCGTTGTACATCGCCAACAGGATTGCGTCGCCCATCGACGAACTGGCGTCGATTGCGCAAGCGCTGGCGCGCGGTGAGCAGCATCGTCGAGCGGTCGTTTCCGGTTCCGACGAAGTGGCAATACTGGGGCAAGCCGTCAATGCGATGGCCGATGCGGCGCAGGAACGCCAAGCCGCCTTGGCGAGCAGCGAGCGTCGATATCGTCAGTTGTTCGCGACGAGTCCGTTGCCGACGATCACCTGGCGTCTGAACGACGGCCGCATCGAGCAGTTGAACGATGCGGCGCGCGCCTTTTTTGGCGACGACAGCCTGACCGGGACACGGGCGCGTATCCTCGATCTCATTCAGCCCGCAGATCGAGAGCGCTTTTCGGCGTTGCCCATGCCCGAACTGGCGGAGACCGTTCACGCAGGACAGTGGATCATGCCGGCAGCAGGTGATCAGCTGCGCACGGTCGAGCTGTATGTTGGTCGACTCGAGGAGCGCGAACAGGTCGTGGCGGTGGGCGTCATCCTCGACATCTCCGACCGCATACACGCGCAGTCGGCACTCGAAGCGTCACGCGCGCAGCTGAGACAGGCGCAACAGCTCGAGGCGCTG
The DNA here is from genome assembly GCA_027484025.1 of bacterium. Classification (GTDB taxonomy): domain Bacteria; phylum Gemmatimonadota; class Gemmatimonadetes; order Gemmatimonadales; family Gemmatimonadaceae; genus Gemmatimonas. The sequence continues at coordinate 12,562 of JAIXTI010000229.1, read as the reverse complement.
GGCTCGTTCGCCGGAGGCATCGCGCATGACTTCAACAACTACTTGTCGGCGATCAGTACCAACGCGGAGATCCTCCGCGACGACCTGCCGGCCACGTCATCACTTCGCAATGAAGCCCGGGAGATTCTCCTCGCGAGCCAACGGGCGGCGAACCTCACGCGGCAGATTCTCGTGTTCAGCCGACGTCAAGTCGTGCGTGAGGAGGTGCTGGACATCAATCGTCAGCTCGAGACCTTGCAGCACATGCTCGCGCGGCTACTCGGCGATCACGTCGCGCTCGAGATGTCCTGCGCAGATTTCATCGCCCCGGTGCGTTTTGCCCAGGACGGTCTGGAGCAGGTCCTCATGAACCTCGCGGCCAATGCGAGAGATGCCATGCCATCAGGCGGCACGCTGTCGATCGTCACGGACATGAAGGATGCTCAGACCGTCCGGATCGTGGTCCGCGACACCGGCAATGGCATTGCAGACGATGTGTTGCCGCGGATCTTCGAACCGTTCTTTACCACGAAAACGCGAGAGCGCGGCACCGGCCTTGGATTGGCGATGGTCTACAGTCTCGTGACGGGCGCCCGCGGACGAATCACGGTAGCGAGCGACGGCGTGCGTGGCACCAGCTTCACCATGCTCTTTCCCGCAGCGCAGGGCGCCGGGAACGCGGGACCAGCGGTGGCAGCGGCTCCTGTGACGCTGCGCGGCACGGAGCACGTGCTGGTCGTGGAGGACGAGCATGCGGTGCGGTCGGCGACCGTGGCTCTTCTGTCGCGCGCCGGCTACCGCACGTCAGTAGCCGCGAGCGCTGAAGAAGCGATCGCGCTCTTGACGGAGCTGTCGATTCTTCCTGACCTCATCCTGTCCGATGTGGTCATGCCGCACGTCAGTGGGCCGCAAATGATGGCGGCAATCCACGAGCGGTATCCCACGCTCCGTGTTGTGTACATGAGCGGATACGCCGACGACGACACAGTCATGAACGGTGTCGCCACGAACGTCGTGCAGTTGGTGCCAAAGCCGTTCAGCGCCGGTGACTTGCTGGGAGCCATCCGGCGAACGCTCGACGCCGACGACTAAACGCGCTTTTCTTCGAGGAGCGCCATGAATTCCGCTGGCGACGCAATCTCGAGCAGGCGGCCAGGCACGTCACTCTCCTTGCTGAACTGCGCAATCTTTCCGAGTACCGGCAGGTACTGGTTCGACACCTCAAGCGGCGGCGCCACGATGAGGAAGAAGAAGTTGACCGACTTGTCGTCGATGGCCTTGAAGTCCACGCCGTCTTTCTTGCGCCCAAAGGCGACACGCAGACGGTTCACGACGAGAGAGCGGCAATGCGGAATCGCGATGCCGCGACCGATTCCGGTAGAGCCGAGATTCTCGCGGCGCTTGAGCATCTTGAACAGCATGCCCTCGGACTTTTCGTCGAGCTTGAGTAGCCCGATCAGTTCCTTGAGTATCTCGTCCTTGCTCGTACCCTGAAGCTCGAGCTGGACGGCGTCTTCTGAGAAAAACTCGCGCAGTTCCATAGCCGTTTATCCTAACCCCTCAGCGTCGGGAGTCAAACGGTCGCGTTGCCGAGGTTCTCCGGCCAGACTAAGTTGTCCGTATGTCCAAGTCCTTGCCCCGCAAGACATTTCCCTTCGCCGTCCCCCATCCGACGCCGCTGTATCTGGCGCCGATGGCTGGGGTCTCGGAATCTCCCTTCCGTCGCCTGTGCCATAGCCATGGCGCCGATGTCGTCGTCACGGAGTTTCTGTCCGCAGAGGGGATTCGGCGCGAGAATGAGGCGACCATCAGCAAGTTGCGCTTCAATGTGGACGAGCGGCCCATCGGCGTGCAGATCTTTGGTGCCGATCCGGTCGCGATGGCCGACGCCGCCGCGATGGTGACGGACCTGTTCATGCCGGACTTTGTCGACATCAACTTCGGCTGTCCCGTCAAGAAGGTCGTGCGCCGTAATGGTGGCTCGGGGTGCCTCAAGGATCTGGGCTTGGTCGAGGAGATCATCCGGGCCGTCTCTAAAGCCACGCACCTCCCCGTGACGGTCAAGACGCGGAGTGGGTGGAACGAAGAGATGCGCGATCCGGTCGGGATTGCCTTGCGGATGCAGGACGCCGGCGCAAAGGTGTTCGCGCTCCACGCCAGAACGCGCACGCAGATGTATACGGGCCAAGCCAACTGGGATGAGATCGCGAAGGTGGCAGAAGCCCTCGATATCCCCGTCCTCGGCAATGGCGATATCAAGACGGCCGAAGACGCCAAGCGAATGCTCGACCACACCAAAGCCGACGGGCTCATGATTGGTCGTGGTTCCTACGGTCAGCCGTGGATTTTCCGCCAGACCCGTGCGCTGATCAACGGCGAGCCGCTGCCGGCCGCGCCAGCCGTACACGAACGATTTGCCGTCGCGCTCGACCACGCGCGTATGGTGCAGAGCTACGAAGCAGATCCCATCGGAGCAGCCATCGAGTTCCGCAAGCACCTCGGCTGGTATGTGAAGGGCCTTCCCAACTCCGCCGACCTCCGTGCGAAATTGCACCAGGTGCGCGACTTCGCGGAAGTCGAAGCCATTTTTGCGAATTACCTGCAGTTTTACGCAGAGTACGTGGCACGTGGGCTCAAGGCTGACGATCCCGACGTCTCCAGTCTGAGCTGCGAGGCGGCGTAACGACAGCCCTCAGCCGCTGCCCGTTCGTGTTGCCGGAACCGGCATCGGGCGTTTAGTGTACACTGGTAGGTGCAGGCGCAGGGCCGTTCGAACCGGGGGTGACTGGCTTCGACGGGGTTGGTGAAGCTCTGGTAGCGTGCCCAGGTCCTCGAGCACCTGGTAAAACACTCGGGAAAATTCCAATCGCGAACAACAACCTCGCGCTCGCTGCCTAACCTTCGGGTTACGTAGCAGTGCTCACGCGGCAGCCCGCCCGGGGCGGCACGTGAGTATCGCAAATCTGGGCTAGTCTTTCGGTGCGCGTTCCGTCAAAAGGCGAAACTCTAGAACGCTTGTCCCGAGGTGGGCTTTCCATTGGCCAGCCAAGGGAGACCTCAATCAATGGAATACGCACGTAGAAGCTGGGGTCGATCTAGTCTCGGACAGGGGTTCGATTCCCCTCACCTCCACTAGCGACAGAAACGGCCGGTACCCTCTCCTCGAGGGCACCGGCCGTTTTCATGTCGCGACAGGTCGCGGTTAATCGGCCAGCGAGGCGTGTGCAGCGGCCAGACGGGCCACAGGGACCCGGTAGGGAGAGCAGGAGACGTAGTCGAGCCCAGCGGCGTGACAGAAGGCCACACTGCGTGGCTCACCGCCATGCTCGCCGCAAATGCCCACTTTGAGGCCAGGCTTGGCTTCACGTCCATCCCGCACGGCCCACTTGATCAGCTTGCCCACGCCCTTGGCGTCGAGCACCTGGAACGGATCGTCGGGATAAATGCCCCCCTCGACGTACTGCGGCAGGAAACGCCCGGCGTCATCGCGGCTCAAGCCAAAGGTGGTCTGCGTCAAATCATTCGTACCGAATGAAAAGAAGTCCGCTTCGACCGCGATTTCGTCGGCCGTGAGCGCGGCCCGAGGCAGTTCGATCATGGTGCCAATGAGGTACGGGACGCGCTCACCCATGACGCCCATGACCTGTTCGGCGGCACGTTCGATGATCGCCCGCTGATGACGGAACTCCGTGACGTCCGAAATGAGCGGCACCATGATTTCCGGACGTACGTCGATTCCGCGACGATAGGCACGGACCGCGGCCTCGAAGATGGCTCGCGCCTGCATCTCGGTGATCTCGGGATAGACAATTCCGAGCCGGCAACCGCGATGCCCAAGCATCGGATTCGTTTCGCGCAACGACGAGACGATTCGTGACAGCTCCTGCCTCGACAAGTTGAGCGACGCCGCGAGCAGCGAGGACTCCTCGCCACCGTGCGGCAGAAACTCGTGCAACGGCGGATCGAGCAAGCGGATGGTGACCGGGCATGCATCCATCGCCTGAAAGATGCCTTCGAAATCGGCACGCTGCATCGGCAGCAACTTTTCCAACGCGCGGCGGCGTCCGGCCTCGTCACGCGCCACGATCATCTCGCGCATGGCGGTGATGCGATCGCCTTCAAAGAACATGTGTTCGGTGCGACACAAGCCAATGCCTTCCGCACCGAAGTTGCGGGCCACGCGTGCGTCGCGCGGAGTATCGGCGTTGGCGCGCACACGCAACCGGCGGTGTTCGTCGGCCCATCCCATCAACTTCGCGAAGCCCTGGTACGTCGGTGCTTCGCTCTCGGGCTGTTGGCCAGCGATGACCCGCATGACTTCGCTGGGTTGTGTCGGGAGATCGCCAAGGAACACACGCCCAGTGCCACCATCGAGCGTGAGCCAATCGCCTTCGGTGACGAGCGTCTCGCCAATGCGCATGCTGCGCTGATCGGGGAGGATTTCCATGGCCGTGCAACCGACAATGGCACACTTGCCCATGCCGCGGGCCACAACGGCGGCGTGACTGGTCATGCCGCCGCGCGCCGTGAGTACGGCGCGCGCCGCCACGATACCGTGGAAGTCCTCGGGCGTCGTCTCTTCGCGAACGAGAATGACCTGCTCACCGTTCTGCTGGCGCCGTTCCGCAACGTCCGGATCGAACACCACAATTCCGCTCGCCGCACCGGGACTCGCCGGCAATCCCACGGCCACGGGAGTGGCCTGCGAAGACGTCGCAATGACGCGATGCAGCAACTGATCGAGCTGATTGGGCTGCAAGCGCAGCACGGCTTCGCGCTGGGAGATGAGTCCTTCATCGACCATGTCGAGCGCAATACGCAAGGCTGCGGCCGTTGTGCGCTTTCCGGTGCGCGTCTGCAGCAAGTACAACGTGCCACGTTCGACCGTGAACTCGATGTCCTGCATGTCGCGGAAATGCCGCTCGAGCCGCGCCTGCGTATCGAGCAACTGCTCGTAGGCGGCAGGCAACTGCTGCGCCATTTCGTCGATGTGGAGCGGTGTCCGGATGCCGGCGACGACGTCCTCACCCTGCGCGTTGATCAGGAATTCGCCGTAGAACCGATGCTCTCCGGTACTCGGATCGCGCGTGAAAGCCACGCCGGTTCCCGAATCGTCTCCCATGTTGCCGAACACCATGGAAACGATGTTCACACCGGTGCCAAGCGTGTGCGAGATCCCGTTCACCTTGCGGTAATCGATGGCTTTCTTGAGGGTCCACGACTTCCACACCGCTTCGATGGCGCCCCAGAGTTGTACCTGGGGATCCATCGGAAAATCAGCACCGGTTACCGCCTTCACGAGCTGCTGATACTCGTGCACGAGAGACCGCAGGGCGTCAGCGGTCAGTGCCGCATCATTGGCGGCGCCGGTTGTAAGGCGCTTGGTGGCAAGCAGCTGCTCGAAGCGATGAATGTTGACGCCGAGCACGACGTCGGCGTACATCTGCAGGAAGCGCCGGTACGAATCGTATGCAAAGCGCGGATTCCCGCTTGCCGCCGCCAGCCCTTCGACGGTCTGATCATTGAGGCCGAGATTGAGGATCGTCTCCATCATCCCGGGCATGCTGACGGCTGCCCCGGAGCGCACCGACACAAGCAATGGATTGGCGGCATCGCCAAAGCGCTTGCCGCTGGCCTGCTCCAAACGCACAAGTGCGTCGCCTACCTCATCGCGCAGCGCATCGGTGATGCCGCCATGCTCGAGATAAGAAACGCACTGTTCTGCTGCAATGGTGAACCCAGGTGGCACCGGCACGCCGAGATTCGTCATCTCGGCGAGATTTGCGCCTTTGCCACCGAGGACAGACTTCATCTCCCGTGTGCCGTCAGCCTTGCCATTCCCGAAGAAGTAGACCGACCGCGCCACAGGTGTTCTCCTGACCTATTGTGAAGTTCGTGCGTTACGTCAGGCGACGCCGACCGGAATACCAGCCGGAACGCCTGCCGCACTACCGGCGCGAAGGAGCTCCGGGTCGGCGGGTATCGCAGTAGGATACCGCCCCGAGAAGCAGGCGTGACAGTAGCCACTCGGCCCCTCGGGCATTGCGGAAAGCATGCCGTCGATGGAGAGATATCCCAACGAGTCAACGCCAAGATGACGCACGAGTTCCTCGTGGGTCATTGTGGCGGCGATGAGCTCCTCACGCCGTGGCGTGTCGATCCCGTAATAGCAGGGGCTGATGATCGGTGCGCTCGACACCCGCATGTGGACCTCTCGGGCCCCCGCGGCACGGACCAGCGACACCAGACCACGGGTGGTCGTTCCCCGAACGATCGAGTCATCGACCATCACCACTTTCTTCCCCTCGATGATCTCGCGCACGGGATTGTACTTCACCTTCACCTTGGCATTCCGTCCTGACTGCGTGGGCTGGATGAAGGTGCGTCCCACATAATGGTTCCGGATGAGCGCGAGCTCATACGGAATACCGGACGCTTCGGCGAAGCCCAGCGCTGCGGAATTCGATGAGTCCGGCACCGCGAACACGACGTCGGCGCCATCCGCCGGGCATTCGCGCGCCAGCTGACGTCCCAACGCCCGGCGCGAGCGATCGACCGAACCACCGAACACCTTGCTGTCAGGACGTGCGAAATACACGTGCTCGAATACGCACCGGTTAAGCGGTGCGGACGGAAGTGTGCGGGTGGAACGAATCCCGTGGCTGTCCACTGCCACGATTTCACCGGGTTGAATCTCGCGCTCGACGACAGCGCCTACGATGTCGAGGGCACACGTCTCCGACGCGAACACGATGCTGTCGGCCAAGCGCCCCATGACGAGCGGACGCCATCCGTGCGGATCGCGCGCGACGATGACGGTTTCGTCGAGTACCACGAGCAGGCAGTACGCGCCTTCGACGCCCTGCAGCGCCTCGGCAACGCGTGCCTCCGGTGTTTCCCCAGTCGCCCGCGCAATGCGATGCACGATGACTTCCGAGTCCATGGTGCTCGAGAAAATCGCCCCATCATCTTCGAGCGTGCGTCGGAGTTCGACCGCGTTCGTCAGATTGCCGTTGTGCGCGAGCGCAATGTGGCTGCGGCGGACACGCGCGAGTACCGGCTGCGCGTTTTCGATAGCCGATGAGCCCGCCGTGCTGTAGCGGGTGTGGCCGATGGCGATGGGACCTTGCAGCGTTTCCATCTCATCATCGGCGAAGCCCTCCGATACCAACCCCATCGCGCGGCTGACCCGCGCGTGTCCTACATCGTCAACGGCAACGATTCCCGCTGACTCCTGCCCGCGATGCTGCAGCGAGTAGAGGCCCAGCTGCGTCAGCGCGGCCGCATCCTTGTGGCCGTAGACGCCGAAAATACCACACATGGGAGAACTCCCCGTCAGTCGTTAGTTGGAGCATGCGACGCGGCGACCACATGCTCGGCCGGCGTTTCGCCGTCCATGGCCTGCGGAATCGCCTCGTGGAACGCCTTGGCAAGCCACGCCACGGGTGCCGTGAACGTATCGTCGGAAATCGTGAAGCTCGCACCGTTCGTTTCGTCGGTCACACGACCGATGACACGAGCCGGCACGCCATACCGCTGCGCTGTCTGCAGCACCGCCGCACTGTCCGGCGTGGATACCACTACTCGGCCATGCGCTTCACCGAACAACAAGGCGCGATGGGGGAGCGTGGCCCACGCGGAGAGATCCACAGTGAATCCAAACGTCGACGCCCGCTCCATCATCGCACACTCCGCCAACGCCACCGCGAGTCCGCCGTCGCTGCAGTCGTGTGCCGATCGAACGGCGCCGCTGCGGATGCTGTCGAGCAGTGCGTCAATGAGGGCGCGCTCCTTGACGGGGTCACACACCGGCGGTTCACCGATGGCCAACCCGTGCACCGCCAACAGGTACTCGCTGGCCCCAAGTTCGTCGGTGCAGTCACCGAGCAGGACGATCTCGTCTCCGATCTGTTGAAAGGCCGAGGGCGTCACGTGCGCCATCGACTCCACCAAACCGACCATACCGATCGTGGGGGTGGGGTGAATGGCTCCCTGCGGGTTTTCGTTGTACAGCGAGACGTTTCCGCCCGTGACCGGCGTTTCCAGCACGGTGCACGCCTCTCCCATGCCGGCGATGGACTCGCTCAGCTGAAAATACACTTCCGGCTTCTTGGGGTTGCCGAAGTTGAGGTTGTTCGTGATGGCCATGGGGCGCGCGCCGCTGCACGCTACGTTACGCGCTGCCTCGCAAACCGCCGCACGACCGCCGTTGCGCGGCGACAGTGCCACGTGACGCCCGTTACCATCGATGCACAGCGCGATGGCCTTGTCGGTGCCGCGCAAGCGCACCACAGCCGCATCGCTGCCCGGCCCGCGAACGGTGCTCGTGCGCACCGTCGAGTCATACTGCTGCCACACCCAACGCTTGCTCGCAATCGTCGGCGATGACAACAGCTTCTCGAGCGTCCACGAGTGATCGCGCTCTTCGGCGAGCGGCTTGACGGCGAGGGGATCTCTGCCGCGCGCGGCCTTCAGCGCCGTACTCTCCTTGGGCTCCAGCACGTACTGCGGGCACTCCGTCACCAGACGCGACCCGGGGAACTCCGCCACGATGTTGTCGCCCTCCGTTACGCGGTACACCGGTTCGGCGATGACCTCACCAATCACCGCCGCCTCGAGATCCCATTTGGCGAGAATGGCGCGCACATCGTCTTCGTGGCCCTGCTTCGCGACCACGAGCATCCGTTCCTGCGACTCCGAGAGCAGGATCTCGTATGGCGTCATCCCCTCTTCGCGCACCGGAACCTTCGTGACATCGATCGTCACGCCCACATCGCCACGCTCGGCCATCTCCGCCGACGACGACGTAAGACCGGCCGCGCCCATGTCCTGAATGGCAACAATGAAGCCGCTGCGGATGAGCTCGAGCGACGCTTCGAGCAACAACTTTTCCGTGAACGGATCGCCGACCTGGACCATCGGGCGCTTGGCCTCGCTCGACTCTGACAGGTCTTCCGACGCGAAGGACGCGCCGTGAATACCATCGCGACCGGTCCGCGCGCCGACCGCCATGATCGGGTTGCCGACACCGGAGGCCACCGCACGGATGAGTTCATCCTCGCGCATGAGTCCAACGCACATGGCATTCACGAGCGGATTGCCTTCGTACGACGGGTCGAACACGACCTCTCCGCCCACCGTCGGCACGCCGACGCAGTTGCCGTAATCGCCAATGCCTTTGACAACACCGGCGAACAACCAGCGTACCCGTGGCGACGTCAGCGGGCCGAAGCGCAACGAGTTGAGCAACGCTATAGGACGCGCTCCCATGGTGAACACATCGCGCAGAATGCCGCCCACACCAGTTGCAGCGCCTTGGTACGGCTCAACGGCCGACGGATGGTTGTGCGACTCGATCTTGAAGGCGACCGCCCACCCATCACCGACGGAAATGACACCGGCGTTCTCGCCGGGGCCCTGTAGCACCCACGGCGCCTTGGTGGGGAGCGTCTTGAGCATCGGACGCGAATGCTTGTACGAGCAGTGCTCGCTCCACAGCGCGCTGACGACACCGATTTCAGTGAACGTCGGCGTACGCCCAAGCATGTTGACCAGGCGCTCGTACTCGAACTCCGTGATGCCGTGCTCCGCGACGAGCGCCGGCGTGATGGCCGGATCGCCGGGGCGCGATTCAACTTTGGACGATGACACGGGGGTGGACGAACTCATGCGCGAACACCTCCGAGCATCGACTCGAGAATGGACTGGAACAGCGGAAGGCCATCGGTTGAGCCGAGAGCCGATTCGAGCGCACGTTCCGGATGCGGCATCATGCCGAGCACATTGCCTTCAGCGTTGACGATGCCGGCAATGTTACGAAGTGAACCGTTCGGATTGATCGCAGCACTCGCTTCACCATGGCTGTCGACATAACGGAACACCACATGGCCGTCGCCCTCGAGCCGCGCCAGCGTATCGCCGTCGGCGGTATAGCGTCCATCACCATGCGCGACCGGCACGGAGATGACCTGCCCGAGGTGATACTGCGAGGTAAATCGCGTCGCGATACTCTCCACGCGCAGCGATACAGGCGCACTCACGAAGCGCAGCGTGTTGTTGCGGAGCAGGGCACCGGGCAACAGACCGGCCTCACAGGCGATCTGAAAACCGTTGCAGATGCCGAGGACGAGTCCACCACGCTTCGCGTGCTGCACGACTTCCTGCATGATGGGGCTGAATCGCGCGATGGCACCGGCGCGGAGGTAATCGCCGTAGCTGAAGCCACCGGGAAGGATGACAAGATCCACGTCCTGCAAGTCGTGATCTTTATGCCACAGGTACACGGCCTTCTGGCCGAGTACGTCCGCAATGGCGTGGTACGCGTCCTCGTCGCAGTTGGAGCCGGGAAAGCGAACGATACCGGCTTTCACGCGTGCTCCACGCTGGCGATTTCGAAGTCTTCCGTCACCGGGTTGGCCAGCAGTTTTTCGCACATCGCCTTTACGGCAGCGCGGGCGTCGTCCGCCGATGCCGCCTGCGTATCGACCACGACATAGCGCCCCACGCGCACGTCAGCCACGGCAGCAAAGCCCAGCGAGTGCAGCGCGTCGGCGACGGCCTTCCCCTGAGGATCGAGGATGCCACGCCGGGGGACGATATGGATGGCGCAACGAAAACGGGTCATGCGGGTGACTCCTCGCGACCGGTATCGGGACCGGATTGATTTCGATTGGGACGACGTCGCCGGCGACGGCGACGGGGAGGGGCGTCTTCTTCGTCCTCGTCGTCACCTTCGGGATCATCACGTCCCGGGAGGCGATCGAGGAGGCCGAGGAGAACGGTGCGAAGAATGCCGTACAGGACATACGCCATCGACGCGGGAAAAAAGAACTTCTTCGGCAGAAAGATCACGCCGATGAAGGTGCCAACCACCAGCAGAAAACCGAGAATGCCCTTGAGCGAATGAAAATTGACCGTTGGTACCTTGGCATACTGCACATTGCTGATCATCAGCATGCCGAGTCCGAGCATCACCCAGCGCAGCATCTGGTGCCACGGCAGATCACCAATGATCGTTTCCGTGTACAACGGCGTCTGGCTGAACCAGTAGTACGTGGCGAGCGTGATGCCCGCAGCGGGACTTGGCAGCCCCGTGAAGTGCGTGTTCTTCCGCCCGGCCTGTTCCACATTGAAGCGCGCAAGGCGCATGACCGCGCAGGCCGTAAAGAAGAAGCAGAAAATCCACTCCCACCGGCTGCTCTGGAACACCGCGAAATACATGATGAGCGCGGGCGCCGTGCCGAACGAAATGGCATCGACGAGCGAATCGAGCTCTTCACCGAAGCGCGACCCCGACTTGGTCGCGCGTGCGATGCGTCCGTCGAGCGTATCGGCGATGGCGCCGAAGACAATGAATCGCGCCGCGGCGTCAAAGTCGCCCCGCGAGGCGGCAACAATACCGAAGATGCCGAAGAACAGATTGGCCAGCGTGAACCCGTTGGGCAGCGCAATCGCGGCGGCCTGACGGGGACGCATTCGGCGGCGCTCCGGCTGCTCGGAAGTCGTCACCGGTACCACCAGGCGATCACCAGCGTCGTGATGGTCGCGGCGAGTGCGGTCAACCACATCGACCAAGAACGGAGGCGCAGCGCCGCCGCGAACAGCACGACCGCCAGTGTGGTCGCGCTCAACATCGCTGGGTATCCCTCGCGCATGAGCACGCGGTTACCGATCCTCGGGGAGACCCAGACGGGCCAGATCGAGAGGGGCGCCCGTCAGGCGCAGAAATGCATCGCGGTAGCGAAGACTCGTCGTGCGAATGACTTCGGGGGGCAGCGTCGGTGGTGGTGCCTCGCCATTCCACCGCCCGGCTTTTCGCTCGACATCGAGCCAATCGCGCCACGGTTGTTTATCGAAGCTCGGTTGCCCGTGACCAGGCTCGTAAGTGTCCGCCGGCCAGAACCGCGAACTGTCGGGCGTCAGCACTTCGTCGATGAGCAGCAGCGATCCGTTGCGCCAGCCGAATTCGAATTTCGTGTCGGCGAGGATGATACCACGCGGCTCGGCGGTCGCACGTCCGAACTCGTATACACTCCGGGCGAGGCGCTCGAGCGTCGCCGCTGTTTCGGCGCCCACCTGATGCACCACCGCCCCAATGGTGATGTTCTCGTCGTGTCCGGTTTCCGCCTTGGTGGCCGGACTGAAGATCGCTGGAGACAGGCGGTCACTTTCACGCAGTCCCGTCGCAAGCGCTTCACCGGCCAGGGTACCAGTACTCTGGTATTCCTTCCAGGCAGACCCCGTGATGAAGCCGCGGATCACGCATTCGATGGGAACGACGTCGGCCTTCAACGTGAGCATCGACCGCCCGGCGAGGGCATCCCGGTAGGGCGCGAGCGCAGGCACCGCGGCGATGATCGCGTTGGTATCGGCGCTGATCAGATGATGATCGAGCAAACCCGTGAGCTGCTCGAGCCACCACGCCGTCAACTGCGTGAGCACGGCGCCTTTGTAGGGAATGGCCTCGTGCATGACGACATCGAACGCGCTGATACGATCAGTCGTGACGAGCAAGAGACGATCCGCATCGACCTCGTACACATCTCGTACCTTGCCGCGACGTACGAGGGGCAGCGGCAGATCG
>JAIXTI010000208.1 GCA_027484025.1 bacterium | reverse complement strand
CGATGGCTTTCTGGACGGCGGCATTCTCCACCGGATACAATCGAACGGCGCGGATTGCGCTGTTCATGGCGACGACGAACGACCGAGCGGCCTTTTGCCCGCTCGGATCGCCCACCCCGCTGGGCGGTGATTGTGTCGGTGCCGTCATGCGCCGCCTCGCATGGCTCGCGCCACGGCACTGCGTACCACAACGTCCTTGGTATCCGCCGCCTTTTGCAGCGTCGCCACAGCAGACCGCGTGCCGATCATTCCCAGCGCACGCGCCGCACACGCCCGCATCTCCGGTGGTTCCTTGGCCCCGAGAAGTCCGCGCGCATTCAGAATGCCATCGAGTTCACCAACACCGGCATCGCCACACATTGCCCCGAACGCTTCGAACAGCGCCATCTTTTCGCCAAGGTCGGCGGCGCGAACATCCTTGCGACGAATGGCGTCGAGCAGTCGCGGTAACGCCCCAGTGTGCTTGCGACTGCCAATGGCGCGGTAGGTCGCGACCCGCACCTCACGATCCGTGTCATCGATCGCGCGTTCGAGCGACTGGAGTGCCGAGGGGGAACCGATATCCGCGAGCGCGGTAACCGCCTCGGCCCGCAACTTGACATCGGTCCCGCGCAGCAGGCGCGCGAGTCCCGGCACGGCAGCTGGTGTTGCCAGTTGTGAGACGAGCCGCAGCGCCCCTCGCACGACATTGTCCTGCTGATGCTCCAGCAGTTTGGAGAGTTCGGCGGTGTTCGCCCCCGCCAGACGCAGCGATGCGCGTTCGATGGACGCTCGCGCCGGCGAGGAGGGCGCTGAGCCGAGCCACCCCACCAGCGGCTCCAGGGCAGACGGCCGAAGCTCGGCGAACAAGCCCTCGAGGAGCGAAGCCACCGGGGTGCGTGCACTCTCGTCGAGCGCGTGCAACAACTGCGCGACAACATGGGGCTCGCTGAGGCGCGCAGGTAGCTCGCGAAGTGCCGTCAGCACATTCGCATCGATGCTCTCGCTGCGGGCGGTCGTCGCCGCCTCGCGGAGCGTATAGGCCACCAACTCGTACTCGCCGATGGAGAGAAACTCGAGTACGAGATTGTCGAGAATGCCCAGCGCTTCGTGTTGCGCCTTCGCATCCGGCTGCAGCTCGACGATATCGAAAAGACTCGCCAGCACCAGGCGTCGCTGATCTTCGATGTACTCGCGTTTGAGTTCATCCTGAAGATACGACGCTTCGCGCGGCTCCAGAAAATACAACGTCGAATCGAAGTCCTCGACGCGTACGATGCCCGGCGGCCCGTCACCCGGCGCCTGTGTTTCGGCTGGCGGGACCGCCAGCGGCAACTCCCCGGGAGTGTGCGTCGCGATACCCGGACGGTCACCGGACGCCATGACGAAGTCGTTGGCGCCGTTGTTCTCGACGTAGCGGTAGTTGACGAACTCCAAGTCGGTCACCCACAGCATGGTGACCAGATCGTCGTCCTCACTGGACGCTGAGCGCGCCCTGTGAAGCAACAACAGCAGCGCCTCCAGATCGGAGCCTTCCACACCGGGCATCAGCGTCAGACTGCGAACGCCGTCGCGGTAGAGCAGCCATGGCAGCGAATCGGTCCCGCGATCCACATCCTGATAGACCACCCGGTCGTCGAGCGTGAACGATGCTTCGCGGACCTGAATGTCCAGCGGCGACACGTGGGCCCAGATCCGCCCAAACGCCTGCCGCGTCTGCTCGATGCTTTGCGCCCGGGTGGGGTTGTTCGGCAGGTACAACTGCACAGCACGAAGCGCCTTCGCAAACGCGCGGAGCGCGTCTTCGACGGCGGATATCGCGAGCGGCGATACCTCCTCTTCGTGGGTCGTTACGGTCATACCTCAGGGAGTGTGTACTGGCTGATGGTACCGACATCCTTGTCGCCGCGGCCACTGACGCACAGCAGCACCGGCTCGTGCTCGGACCACCGTCCCGCCTCGCGTTCCAACCAGGCTACGGCGTGGGCGGTTTCGAGGGCGGGAATGATGCCCTCCAGACGACTGAGCAAGGCCACTCCGCGCAACGCTTCGGTATCCGTGACCGCCACGTACTCGGCACGGCCGCTGTCGTGCAGCCAGGCGTGCTCGGGCCCCACCCCGGGGTAGTCGAGTCCGGCCGAGATGGAATGGGCGGGGTGCACCTGCCCCGCCGCGTCCTGCAGCAGGTACGAGAGCGAGCCGTGCAGCACGCCGGGGGTGCCCTTGGTGATCGAGGCGCTGTGACGGTCGGTGTCGAGCCCTTCGCCAGCGGCTTCCACGCCGACCAGTTCCACGCCCGCATCGTTGACGAAACCGGCAAAGATACCCATGGCGTTGGAGCCGCCACCGACGCACGCGATCACGGTCTTGGGAAGCTGACCGGCCTTGGCCAGCATCTGAGCACGCGATTCGTTGCCGATGATGGACTGGAATTCCCGGACCATGCGCGGGTACGGCGCCGGGCCGACGACCGAGCCAATGATGTAGTGGCTCTCGTTGACATTGGTGACCCAGTCACGAATGGCTTCCGTGGTGGCATCCTTCAGCGTGCGGGTGCCGGAGGTCACGGGCACGACGGTCGCACCCATGAGGCGCATCCGGAACACGTTGAGCGCCTGGCGCTGCATGTCCTCCTCGCCCATGTACACGATGCACTCGAGGCCGAACCGTGCGCAGATCGTCGCGGTGGCGACGCCGTGTTGACCGGCACCGGTCTCGGCGATGATGCGCGTCTTTCCCATGCGACGGGCGAGCATCGCCTGCCCGACGGTGTTGTTGATCTTGTGCGCGCCCGTGTGATTGAGATCTTCGCGCTTCATCCAGACCGGCGCGCCTATCCGCGCGCTGAGCCGGGGGGCAAAGGTGAGCGCCGTCGGGCGTCCCACATACTCACGCAGCAGCCCGTCGAGTTCTGCCTGAAACGCCGCATCGTGGCGAACCGCCTCGAACGACGCCTCCAGGTGGTCCAGCGCGGGGATCAGGGTTTCCGGCACATAGCGTCCACCGAACGGACCAAATCGGTCCGTCGTCGTTGTGCCGGCACTGTCGACCATCGTCATCGCTGCCTCTCCGCGGCGCCGCGCGCCGCCATCACGAACTGTTGCACCAGCGCCGGATCCTTCACACCGGGCGCCGTTTCCACTCCGGAAGATACGTCAACGACATGTGGCGAAAGCAACTGAATGGCCATCGCGACATTTGCCGGACGGAGTCCGCCGGCCAAGACAATCGTTACGTCCGGAACCGCGTCGCGCAGCGCATCGAGTGCACCCCGAAGTCCAGACCAGTCGAGTGCGACTCCGGTCCCACCGAGTTGTCCCACGACATGTGCGTCCAACACCACGTGCCCCGTGATCCGCGCGAACGCCACGGCCTCCTCGGGTAGTGTCGTTCCCGCCACCCGCAGGACGGGCCACACCGTACGACCGCTCTCAGCAGTGATTCGCGCAACCTCCTCTGGTGCACGTGCTCCGTGAAGTTGCACCACGTCGACGTCGATCTCTTCAGCAACGATGAGCACCTCCCGCCACGGCTGATCACCGAAGACTGCGACACGTCGCACATTGTGACGACGTGGGCCGAGGACGTCACGTGCGCGTGCGGGGGTGAGCAGACGTGGGCCACCCGCGAGGATGGTCCCGAGGTAGGCCGCGCCCGCGGCTTCGGCTACCGCTGCGTCTTCGGGGCGCGTCAGGCCGCAAAACTTGACCAGCGGAGCGACGGCGGGTGTCGTCACGGTGCGAGGGGTCGACACGGGATCAGCGGGCCAACGCGGCGCGGGCCGACGCGGCATCGCGCGGGAGGGTCCGTCTCGGCACGCCGGCAAGGAGCCGGACATTGTCAGCGGGATCGGATGCCGCGGAGATGGCGCTCCCCACGAGGATCGCATCGGCGCCTGCCGCGGCGGCCGGCGCAACATCGTCAACCGTACGCATCCCGCTTTCGGCGACGGCGATACAACTCGCGGGGATGAACGGAATGATCGCCGGCGCGGTCGCGGGATCGATCACGAGCGTTTCGAGGTTCCGGTTGTTCACCCCGATGACGGTCGCGTTCACGGCCAGGGCGCGCTCGAGTTCGCCAAGGTCGCGGATCTCCACCAGCGTGGCCAACCCTACCTCCGATGCGGCGTCCATCATCCGCGCGAGTTCGTCGGGGGACAGGGCGCGCACAATGAGCAGTGCCGCCGATGCCCCGGCGGCCCGCGCCTCCCAGAGCTGGACGGGATGGACGAGGAAGTCCTTGCGAATCGCAGGCGCCTGTACCGCACGGCTGACGGCTTCGAGATCGGCAAGGGTGCCGCCGAAGCGCGTCGGTTCAGTGAGCACGGAGATGGCCGCGGCGCCACCGCGCACGTAGGCACGTGCCTGGTCGGCCGCATCCAATCCGGGAGCGATGGGTCCCTTCGAGGGGGAGGCGCGTTTGACCTCGGCGATGACCCGCACGTGCGTGTCACGCAGGGCATCCGCGAACGGCCGTACCGGCGGGGCGTCTGCGGCGCGGGCCTTGAGCGTCGGCAAGGACTCCACGGCGGCGGCCCGGGCGTGGGCATCCTGGGTAAGCGCGCCGAGGGTTCCAGTTGGGAACGTCCAAGGGGTCGACGAAAAAAATGCTTGCACTTCGGCCTGTATTCGGTTAGCGTGGCGGGTGGTTGGATTCGGCCTGTTTTCGGGCACGACCAGTCCCCCCTCTACGAGGAGTTGCCATGCCGCTCACCAAGCGACAGCGGGAAATTTTGTCGTACCTATCGGAGTACAACGAAGGCAACGGTTACGCACCGAGCTTCGAAGAAATCGCGTCGCAGTTCAACTATAACTCGCTGGCGACGGTGCACGAGCACCTCACCAATCTCGAACGCAAGGGGTACATCAAGCGTTCGTACAACGAGAGTCGCGCGATCGAGATTCTTCCGTCGGAGATCTACCAGCGCTCGGTAGAGCTGCCGTTGCTCGGAACCGTAGCCGCCGGTGCGCCGCTCGAAGCGATGCATACGGGCGAAACCATGGCCGTGCCCGATGGGTTCCTGCGAAAGAACGGCAGCCACTACGTGCTGCGCGTGAAGGGGGACTCCATGATCGAAGAACAGATCCGCGATGGCGATTATGTCGTCATCAACGACAAGCAGGCGGCGGACAACGGCGAGATGGTCATCGCGCTGCTCGACGGCTCCGGCGCGACGGTCAAGCGCTATTATCGCGAGCGGGATGGTCGCATCCGCCTGCAGCCCGCCAACGAAGCAATGCAGCCCCTTTTCGTGCACGAGGACTCGGTGCGCATTCAGGGGATCGTGGTGGGCGTGTTGCGGCGATACTAGCCCGTCGCGCCTGTCGTGCCGTCAGCGCGCCCGTGGCCACTTGGTGGCCGCGGCGTGCGACGCGCGCCGCAACCGGTCGAGCGCTTGCGCGCCGACCCCACTGTCCAAGGCGACGCGTGTTTGCGCAACCGCCTCGGCGTAGGTGTGTCGCTCGTTGCTCACATACCACGCCGCGGCAGCGTTCAGGAGCACCGCCGCACGTGCCCCCCATGGGCCGTCGCCTTGCAATACTGCCTCGATAACGCTCGCGTTCTCCGCCGGGCTTCCGCCAGCCAAGTCGGCCAGTTCCACCGCGTCGAGGCCAAAATCGGACGGATCGATCTCCCAGTCGCGCGCAACGCCCGACGCGACCTCGCGCACATAGGTCCGTCCCAGCGGTGAGATCTCGTCCATGCCGGGCTCACCGTGCACAACCATGGCGCGCACGCTGCCGAGGGTGTTGAGCGTATCGGCGAGCAAGGCCAGCCGTCCCTTTTCCGCCACCCCCACGACCTGACGACCCGCGCGAGCTGGGTTAGCGAGCGGACCGACGATGTTCATGACCGTGGGCACAGCGAGTTCGCGCCGCACGGGCCCCACATGCCGGAGCGCGGGGTGCATGAGTGGGGCAAACATGAAAACGATGCCTGCCTCGGCGAGTGTGCTGGCCATCGCTTCCGGCGTCGTCTCGACGACCACGCCGAGCGCTTCCAATACGTCTGCGCTCCCCGATTTCGACGTGAACGAACGATTGCCATGTTTGGCCACGCGCACTCCCATCCCGGCGGCGACCAGTGCAGCGGCTGTCGAAATGTTGAACGTGGTAAGCGTGCCGCCGCCCGTGCCGCAGGTATCCACCAGCGACTCCGGCGCCTCCGCCGGCAACACCACCATCGCGTCGCGCAGCGCCTGCACCACGCCTGCGACCTCGTCGGCGGTCTCACCCTTCACGCGCAGGGCCATGAGCAGCCCCGCCACCTGCACCGGCGATCCTTCGCCGCGCATGATCACCCCGAACGCCGTACGCAGCGTGTCGGCGGTCAGCGGGTCGTGCAACGCAAGCCGCTTGATGGCCTGCGCCAATGCTTCAACGGACATCCAACGTCTCCAACAGGCGCTCAGGCAGCCCGTTTCTCGAGGCAATGAGCGAAATAACCAGCCCCAGAAGCCGAACGCGCTCGACGTCCTCGTCGGTATACACGCCACGCTGCGCGCGGTTCGTGAGATTGAGCACGCCGACCAACTCGCCGTGGTACACGAGCGGGAACGAAATGAAGCTGCCGGTGGTGAAGTACTGATCGCGTAGCAGCGGATGCTGAGCGGCTTCCCGCACGTCCTGCACGAGCAGCGGTTCGCGCGCAGCCGCCACCCGTCCGGCGACGCCTTCGCCAATGCGGATGCGCATGCCTTCCACCACGTTCGGCGCTATTCCGCGCGCGGCCGCGAGATACAGGTAGTCGGGCTCGGGGGCACGGAGCATCAACGAACAGCGCTGCGCCTGCATGTCATCGCCCACCAGGGCCAGCAACGCGTCGACGAGACGGCGCGCGTCGGTCGTCTCGGCATCAAGCGTCAGCGCCCGATCGACGAGGTACAGCGTGCGCGTGCGTTGCCGCAACGCTTCGCTCCGGCGATGCAACTCGATGTGCGCCTGCTCGAGTTGCGAGACCGCCGACGTGAGCTGTTGATCAGCCAGTTCGGCTTTGCGGGCAGCTCGCCGAGCCTCTTCGATGGCGCGCGCGGCTTCGGCCTGCACCGCAACCAGTTCAGCCGGATTGATGATCGGGACTTCGCGCGGCGTGTTACGGACCTCGCGGAGCTCCGCCTCGAGGGCCCCCAGCTTTCGCACGTATTCGCCGTGCACCCGCTGCGTCACGTCTTCGAGCGTGCGCACGGCCTCTTCGCGCGCATCGCGCTCGGCGAGGCGACCGTATGCCAGGTCGAAGAGGGCGATCGCCGGCGCCATCCGCTCTGTGGTACGGGTCCCGAAGATCTTGCGCGGTTCGTAGAGCGCGAGCACAGCCCCGAGCAGCCCCTCGACCTTCATCCCACGCACCGACAGGACCCCACCGTCGAGCAAGGTGGAGAAGCCGCAGAGCCGGGCATAGTCGGCCGACCGGTCGGTGACGTCGACAAAGGGGCCAGCAGCCAGAATACGGTTACGGACCGGTTCTGGCAGGTGGTCGAAGGTGGTTTCCATGCGGCTCCGCACGACCGTCGCCCCGACCGGGGTGAGGCGCTCACGGAGCATGTCGCGCCGCGCATCGTACTGGATGAGCGCGAGCGACGCCCCCCGATCCAGTTCGGCAAGGCACTCACCAAGAGCGATGAGGGCATTGTCTAGATCGGGGGCGGCCGCGAGCGCGTGCGCCAGTGAAGCGAGAGAGCGTGGAGGCATGGTGTAAGTGAGAAGACGTGGAGGAAACGTCATCGACCGCCTTGGCGCAATAGCTGAGTGCTGCCGGGGCGCCTCGAGCGGGAGAAACGCGTATCTCCGGGATATTGATCGGGCAGCGAGTTGATGCGTACGCCGCTGGTGCCTAGCTTCCCTCAGGCATGGACCCGCGACCGATCCTCCTGGTAACCCAGTACGACGGAGGGCGCTTCGCCGGATGGCAGCGTCAGCCCGACGTCCGCACCGTTCAAGGCGAGATGGAGGCCGTCCTGGCCCGTCTCTGCTCGACGCACGTCCCCGCCGTCGGTGCGGGTCGGACCGACGCTGGGGTGCACGCGCACGGACAGGGCGTCGGCGTGCGCGTACCGACGGCGTGGACACCCGCCCGGCTGCAGCGGTCCATGAACGCCCTGTTGCCCCAGGACATCTGGGTCGCCGAAGCGTCGCGCATGGTGGAGGATTTTCATCCGCGGCGAAGCGCAATCGAGCGCCGATATGGTTATCTTGTCGGGACCGATGCTGCCGCGAGGTCTCCGTTCCGCCGGCGCACCGAGTGGGCCGTGCCCCGTCCCCTCGATGCCGTCGCGCTTCACGAAGAGGCGGCAGCGCTGTTGGGTGAACATACGTTCCGCGCCTTTGCCATCGCTGGTACGGCGCCGGCTGACGATCACCACCGCTGCGTCATCGAGCACGCCGCGTGGGTGCCTCGCGACGGCGGCTGGGTCTTCGAGGTGGCCGCGAACCGATTCCTCCATCACATGGTGCGTTTTTTGGTCGGAACGATGATCGACGTGGCGCAGGGGCGCCGACCGCGCGGTACGATCGCGCGGCTGCTTGTCGCGCCCGACAACACCGAGACGTCCGCCCCCGCGCCCGCGCACGGACTGTCGCTCCGCCAAGTGGTCTATCCCGCCTCCTGCTACGCGGCCGACGCGTGAGCCTGTCCTCGTCGTGCCGCGCCCTTCTCTGCCGATGATGTCACGCTGCTCTCTTGTCGGCCTCCTCGCGCTCGCCCTGATCGGCTGCGAGGGGGCGAACCCGTCTCGCTCCGAAGCGCAGTCGCGCACGCTGCCGCCAGCGTCGCCGCTCCCGACCGGTCCGGTTCCCGCGCAGTCTGTCGCGTCCTCCCGACGCACTGCGATCACGACGGCCGTCGAACGCGTGTCGCCGGCCGTTGTCACCGTGCAAACGGAAACGGTCGAGCGCATCCCTGTCGACTTTTACGAGTATTTCCTCGGGGGGCGCTCGGGCGAACGGCGCAACGCTGGCATCGGCTCGGGCTTCGTGGTGCGCGCCGATGGCGTCATCGTGACGAACGCCCACGTCATCGCCGGCGCCACTCGCGTCTCGGTGGCCATGCGCGATGGAACGACCTACGACGCCACGGTGGTCGGCACGGACGAATCGAATGACCTCGCTGTCGTCCGCATCAAGGCCAAGGATCTCCCCGTGGCGCCGCTGGGCCGCTCGGCGGATCTGATCGTGGGGGAATGGACGATCGCCATCGGGAACCCGTTCGGATTCGTCCTGGGCAATAACGAGCCCAGCGTTTCTGTGGGGGTCGTCAGCGCCGTTGGACGGAACCTCGCCGGTCGCGGCGAAGGGGGCGGCGCCTACATCGACATGATTCAGACCGATGCGGCCATCAATCCCGGAAACTCCGGGGGCCCGTTGGTGAACGCCTCGGGCGAGGTGATTGGCGTCAACAGCTCAATTTACTCGCCGAGCGGCGGGTCGGTGGGGCTCGGGTTCGCCATCCCCATCGATCGGACCAAGCGAATCGTCGAAGATCTGCTCGAGCATGGGAACGTCCGCCAGCCGTGGGTAGGCATCCGGCTGGAAACCCCACAGGCCAGCAGTGCTCGCGACGTGGCCAAGGCGGGCGCCATCGTCGCCCGTGTCGTCCCCGGGTCCCCGGCGGCGAAAGCGGGTGTCCAGACCGGCGATCAGGTGATCGGGGCCGGAACGCGGCCAGTCCGGAACCCGTTCGACTGGGAGGCGCGCCTGCTCGACCTTCGGGTGGGGGAGACGCTCCCGATCACCGTGCGCCGTGGTGGACGTGAGGTGCGGCTCTCCCTGCAGGTCGCCGACGCCCCGGAAGTGACGGCGCAGAAAGTCACCGTGCTGAAGGAGCTGCAACTCATCACGCTCACCGATGCCATTCGTCAGGAGCGCGGCATTGCGTCGCGCGCCGGTGCCGTAGTGTATCGCGTGTCCGATCGCATCCGCGATGAAATTGGACTGCAGGAAGGTGACGTGATCGCGCAGGTCGGCCAGTCGCGAATCAACTCTGCCGAAGCGGCCTCCGCGGCCATCGATCAGACAGGTGCGCGTGGGCCCGTGTTTCTCGTGTTCGAGCGCAACCGCCAGTATTACCAAACGTCGTTCTATCTCCGCTGATCTGCTGCTGATCAATTGCCGCACACTACTACACGCGCCGTGACCGCTTCCGATAAATCGTCGTACCAGTCTCCGCTTGCTGACCGCTATGCTTCGCGCGCCATGCTCACGCTCTGGGGGCCGCAGGAGCGCTACGGACTGTGGCGCCAGCTCTGGTTGGCGCTGGCCGAGTCACAGCAGGCGCTCGGGATCGCGATTCCGGATGAGGCAATCGACGCCATGCGTGGGCATCTCGACGATATCGACTTCGATGCCGTCGCGACCTACGAGAAGAAGTTTCGGCATGACGTGATGGCGCACGTGCATGCCTTCGGTGATGTCGCGCCGGCAGCCCGAAAGTTCATCCATCTCGGCGCCACGAGCTGCTATGTCACCGACAATGCCGAACTGATTCTCATGCGTCGGGGCATGGAGCTCCTGCGTGAGAAGCTGCTCGACACGCTCGACGCGCTGAGCGGCTTTGCGCGGGAATGGAAGGATGTCCCGGCGTTGGGCTATACGCACTTGCAGCCGGCGCAGCTGACCACTGTGGGCAAGCGCGCCACGCTGTGGATGCAGGATATCCTGCTCGATCTCGAAGATCTCGATTATCGTGTCCGCACCCTGCCCTTCCGCGGCGTAAAGGGGACGACCGGCACGCAAGCCAGCTTCCTCACGCTGTTCGAAGGGGATCACGACAAGGTTCGAATGCTTGACCGCATGGTGTGCGAGAAGCTCGGATTTGCGTCGAGTATCCCGGTGAGCGGTCAGACCTACTCGCGCAAGGTCGACGCCCAGGTGCTTGGCGTCGTGGCCGGAATTGCCGCCACGGCGTCGAAGTTCTCCGGTGACATCCGCATGTTGCAGGCGTTTGGGGAGATCGAAGAACCCTTCGAAAAAAATCAGATCGGCTCGTCGGCCATGGCGTACAAACGCAATCCGATGCGCTCGGAACGGATCGCCGCGCTCGCGCGCTTCGTGCTGTCGCTCGAGCCGAATGCCAATCAGACCCACGCGGTGCAGTACTTCGAGCGCACCCTCGACGATTCGGCCAATCGTCGTCTGGCGATTCCGGAGTCGTTCCTCGCGACCGATGCGATTCTGGTACTTATGCAGAATGTCGTGCGCGGCCTCGAAGTCCATCCGGCGCGTATCCGTCGGCGTGTCGAAGACGAACTGCCGTTCATGGCCACCGAGGAGCTGATCGTTCGCTTCGTGCGGGCCGGCGGCGATCGTCAGGAAGCGCATGAAATCATTCGTGGCCACAGCATCGATGCTGCGCGTGCCGTGAAGGACGGGGCGCCCAAGAACGACATGCTCGAGCGGCTGGCCGCGGATCCCGCCTTCGGCGTGCCTCTCGCCGACTTGCAAGCCGTGGCGGAGCCTTCACGATTCGTGGGCCGCGCGCCCGAGCAGGTCGTCGAGTTCCTCGACGAACACGTAGCACCGTGGTTGTCGCGCGAACGGACGGGCGCAGAGTTGGAAGAGGTGCGTGTATGAGTGCCGTAGCGCTGCTG
>JAIXTI010000071.1 GCA_027484025.1 bacterium | reverse complement strand
TGTACAACAGCCGAGAGCTCAACGATCAGGGGAAGCCGTTCATCACGTTGCTGCCGGGTGATCGCTTTGACCTGGGATCTCGTCGGGTGTTGTCGCGCGCCGCGTCGTCGTCGCGACTCGATGGCGCCTTTCTCGATGCGCTCTTCGGCGTGTACACGAATGGCGTGCGCGGGAGCGCGGCGGTGCTCGTCGCGCGCAACGGCCACGTGCTGCTCAACCGCGCGTACGGCATTCCCATACAGCCGCGCTTCACGCCGGAAACGGCGGTGCCGTTGTTCGACCTCGGCCGGCTGAGCACGGTGCTCAACGCGTCGTTTGCGCTCGACAGCAGCGGGCGCATGTCGATGGCGTCGGTGCGTCGTGTTCAAGGCATCGGCGGGATGCAGCGGGCGAGTTACGACAGTGTGCAGGGCACGTGGCGCGCGAATGTGGACGACTTGTATCGCTTCGAGCAGGGGCGGTTCGTCGTGCGTCCGGGGGCACCCGATACCAACACGCCGCCGTCGGCGTTTACCGTGGAGACCGTAGGCGGACGGGTGCGGCACACGGTGTATGGCACTGACGACGGCATGCGCAGCGCGTGGGTGCGCTATCCGGGCGAGCGGTTGGTGATTCTGGTGCTGACGAACGACGGCACCGCCGACGCGCGGGCCATGGCGCAGCGGTTGGCCGACCGGGTGCTGAAGCCCCGCTAAGTGGCGGCGGCAAGCCCCAGCCTTTCGGCCCAGGGGAATGGGACTGGGCGCATGGCGACTCTTTACAAAACCGCGTCCATCCCACACTTTCTGGCGTGGCCCTCTGGGCCATTTGCTTTGCTGCATTAGTTCCCTGAAAGAACAAAAGAGACGTCGGCCCCCGGGCCGGACAAGGCGAAGACACTTCGCCTTTCTCTTGGCCTCTATTGTTCGTTTCAGGAACAATCTCCCGCCCGCACTGACGGACTCTCCCACCAACCGTCACCGCATCGCCCGCTGCACGGCCCTGCCGCACGGCGGGTGATGCCCCGCCCACCCCATCAGGATCTGCCTCATGCGTTTCCCCCAGAGGCGTGGTTTCGCTGGCCCCATGGCCCGCGCGCTCGCTGTGGCGCTGCTGGCCGCCTTTCCCGCCGGCCTCCACGCCCAAAGCGCGACCACCGCGCGCATCATCGGGCGCGTCCAGTCCGACGCCGCCGTGCCGCTCGCGAATGTCGGCGTCGGCATTGTCGGCTCTTCCGCCGGTGCCCGTACTGGCGCCGACGGCCGCTACGCCATTTCCAACCTGGCGCCCGGCCGCTACATCGTGCGCGCCGCCCTCATTGGCTACGCCCCCAAGGCCGACACCGTCGTCCTGACCGCCGGTCAGACGGCCATTGTCGATCTCACGCTCAAGGTCGTCAGCACCGCGCTCGACCAGATGGTCGTCGTCGGCTACGGCACGCAGCGTCGCTCCGACCTCACCGGCTCCGTCACGTCGGTGACGCCGAACGTCGAGCGCACGCCGATCACCTCACTCGAGCAAACGCTCCAGGGAACGGCACCCGGCGTACAGGTCACGCAGGCGTCCGCAGCGCCTGGTGGTGGCATGTCCATCCGTATCCGCGGCGGATCGTCGGTGAACGGCAGCAACGAGCCGCTCTACGTCATTGACGGCTTCCCGGTGGAGAACGACTTCTCCCCCTCGAGCTCACTCGACGGTGGCCGCGGGGGTACCACCCCGGCCAACCCGCTCGCCGCGCTCAACCCCAACGACATCGCGTCCATCGAAATTCTCAAGGACGCGTCAGCAACGGCCATTTACGGATCGCGCGGTGCCAACGGCGTCGTGCTCATTACCACCAAGCGTGGTGAAGGCGCGCGCCCCAAAGTCGCCATCGATCTCTATCGCGGACAGCAGGTGGTGGACAAGCGCTACAACCTGCTCAATGGCACCGAGTTCGGTCAGTTCGCGAACGCCTGGGCCACCACGCAGAACCTCACCCTTCCCTTCGCCAATCCGAGCGAACTGGGTGCCGGCACCGATTGGCAGGATCTCATCTTCCGCCAAGCCGCCATTCAGAATGCGCAGATCAGCATCACCGGCGGCTCGCAGTCGAAGAACGCCACGCGCTACGCGCTCTCGGGCGGTGTCTTCGAGCAGCAGGGTGTCGTCGACAACTCCGACTTCCGTCGCGTCTCGTTGCGCGGCAACGTCGATCAGATGATCGGCGACAAGATCAAGGTGGGCTCCAACGTCTTGCTGTCGCGCGTGACCAGCTCGCAGGTACCGACCGACGGCTCGCTCAATGCGGGGGCCGGCGCGGTGGGCGCCGCCTTGCAGTATCCGTCCATCATGAAGCCGCTTCGCGCCGACGGCTCCTACACGCTGCTGAACACTGATTTCCCGCAGACGCTGCTCGACCTCGGCATTGCCGCAGGCAACGTCCCCAACCCGCTGGCATCGGCACTCGAAGTGCAGGACCGTTTGTTCGATACCCGATTGCTCGCTAACGTCGCCGCAGAGTACAAGATCAGGAAGGGCCTCACCTTCCGTTCCACCGTGGGCAGCGATCTCTCGTTCCGTGGTCGCGACACCTACTACTCGCGCAACACGCTGCAGGGCTTCGGGCAGAATGGTCGCGCCATTCGCGGCACGACGAACAACACGAGCTTCCTGAACGAAAACACGCTGAACTACAACGGCAGCTTCGGGTCGGCGCACGTGTTTTCGGCGCTCGTGGGCTACACGCGCCAGAAGCTCAACTCTACGCGCAGCGACATGCGCAACAGCAACTTCGTCAGCGACATCACCGGATTCGAGAGCATCGGCGCCGGTGCGCAGGCCGGTGGTCCCACGATCTCCTCGGGACGCACGCAGTGGACGCTGGCCTCGTACCTCGGCCGCGTGAACTACACGCTCCTCGACCGCTATCTGTTCTCCGCCAGCGCCCGCCGCGACGGCTCGTCGCGCTTCGGCGCTGCCAACCGCTGGGGTGTCTTCCCCGCCGGTGCGGTGGCGTGGCGCCTGTCGGAAGAGCCGTTCATGCGTCGCCTGTCGGCGATCAACAACATGAAGGTGCGGTACACGTACGGCGTGGTCGGCAATCCCTCCATTTCGCCATACCAGTCGCTCACGCGCCTCTCGCCGCAGCAGTACACCTTCAACGGCCAGCTGGCGCCCGGCTACTTCCCGGCCGCCATCGGCAATCCATCGCTCAGCTGGGAAAGTACCACGCAGCACGACATCGGTCTCGATCTGAGCATGCTCAAGGGACGCGTGGACGTGGTGGTTGACCAGTACACCAAGCGCACCGAAGACCTGCTGCTGCAGATCGACTTGCCCGCCGAAGTCGGTTACCCGAGCGCCTTCGTCAACGCCGGCGCCGTCGAGAACAAGGGCTTCGAAGCCGGCGTGACCTTCAAGATTTTCGAGGGCGGCAAGGACCGGAAGGGCTTCTCATGGAGCACGACGGTGAACTACT
Source organism: bacterium (assembly GCA_027484025.1). Lineage (GTDB taxonomy): Bacteria > Gemmatimonadota > Gemmatimonadetes > Gemmatimonadales > Gemmatimonadaceae > Gemmatimonas. The sequence goes on along the minus strand of JAIXTI010000071.1, from coordinate 11,629 downwards.
CGCGCAACCGGAATCAGGTGCTCGATCTCGGTGGTGTGAACCGCATCTTCCCCACGCAGCAGACCGCGTCGGACATCAACGCCACGTCGAGTGTCGTGCAGGTGGGACAGCCCATCGGCGCCTTCTTCGGCTTCAAGACGGGCGATCTGTTCCGTGACAGCACCACGCTCAACGCGTGGCGCGCCAAGACGCGCTTTGCCAGCGGCACTGTGCCGGGGCTCGGCAACCGCATCTACGTCGATGTGAACGGTGACAGCATCATCAACGGTGACGACCGCACCATCATCGGCGATCCGAACCCCGACTACATCATCGGCTGGCAGAACAACGTCTCGTGGAAGGGCTTCGAGTTCAGCGCCCTCTTCGACGGTGTGCGCGGCAACCAGATTCTCAATCTCAACAACCTGCGGCTCAACGGCGCCTCGCCGGCGCTCAACGTGACGCGTGAACGCTTCACCGACGCGTGGAGCCCCGAGAATCCCGACGGCAAGTACCAGCGCATTGGCGCCGGTGCCGGCTTCCTCAACGCCGACATCACCGAAGAGCTGCTCGAAGACGGGTCGTTCTTCCGTCTGCGCACCATTACGCTGTCGCGGAATATTCCGCAGCGCTGGCTGCGTCAGGCGCAGGTGACGGCGCGCGCATACGTCACCGGCCAGAACATCGTGACGTGGAGCAAGTACTCCGGTTTCAATCCCGACGTGAGCTCGATCAGCGTGGGGAATCTCAATCGTGGTGTCGACGTGGGTGCGTATCCGCTGGCGCGCACCTGGACGTTCGGCATGAACATCAACTACTAACCGGCGGACATGGCCATGCTCAAGCGCTCTCTGCTCTGCGCCGGCGCCGCTCTGGCGCTCGCCGGCGTCACCGGTTGCAACGACGACAAGTTCCTCACCGAAGTACCGTACGACTTCGTGGGGCCCGAGAACTTCTATCAGACCAGCGGCGATGCCCTCGCTGCCATTGCCGGCGTGTACGCGACGGCAACGCACACCACCGGCGACGGCTACTACGGCCGCAACTTCGTCATGCTTTCCGAGTTCCTTACGGAAATGCAGACGGTGTACCTGAGTGCCACCAACGAACGCAGCCTCGTGGACAACTACACCTTCACGGCCGCGCACTCGTACATCTACACCACCTGGCAGGGTGCCTACCAGGCGATCAACCGCGCCAACTCCGTCATCGGTCGCGTACCGGCGATTCAGATGGATGAGACGCTGCGCGCGCGCATCGTGGCGGAAGCCAAGTTCCTGCGCGCTCTGCACTACTTCAATCTCGTCCGGCTCTTTGGCGGTGTCCCGCTCATGACGGAAGAGACGACGACGATTGAAAACCTGCAGCGTCCGCGCGCGACGGCGACCGAGGTTTGGGAGCTGATCATCAAGGACCTGACCGAAGCCGCCGTCGTGCTGCCGGCGACCTACACCGCCAACGATGTCGGCCGCGCGACCCGCGGGGCGGCCAAGTCGCTGCTGGCGAAGGCGTATCTGCACCGCGCCACTATCGCGGCGGCCGGCGCCACCAAGACTTCCGACCTCCAGCGGGCGCTCGTGCAGTTGCAGGAGGTGAAGACGGCCAACAGCTACGCACTCGTGAGCGACTTCGCCACGCTGTTCGATGGCGTCACCGAGAACAACGCCGAGGTGATCTTCGGTATCCAGTGTTCGCGCAGCACGGGTATCGGCTGCCGATTGTCCAATCAGGTGGCACCGCGTCTGTCCAACTACGGGGCCAGCCAAAACGGTTCGTTCTCCGCCGAGCAGACGTTCTTCGACGAATACGTTGCGGCTGACCGTCGGCGTCCCGTCACATGGCAGCTTACCTACACGACGCGAGCCAACACGGTCGCGACGTGGACGGTGACGACGGCCAACCCGCGCGGCGCGTTTTTTGTCGGCACCACACGCACCGACTCGACGGTGCTGCCGAACATGGGCAAGTTCCTCGACAAGCTGTCGGTGACGGCCGGCAACGACGAGCCGAACTACATCATGCTGCGCTACGCCGACAACCTGCTCATGGAGTCGGAAGTCATCAACGAACTCTCCGGCCCCACCGCGCAGGCGTACGAAGGCATCAATCTCGTCCGGACCCGGGCAGGTATCGGCAACCTGGTGGCGGGGCTGTCGCAGGCCGCGTTCCGTGACTCCGTCTTCGCGCAGCGTCGTCTGGAGCTGGCCATGGAAGGACCGAACGGCTACTTCGACTCGCAACGGAACTGGCTCTGGTCGAAGACGCGAATCGAGGCCAACATGGCCATCGGCAATGCCCTGCGGTTCCGGTCGAGCCGGTATCCCAAGGCGCAGATCGCAGTCGATGATCGCTTCAAGCTGATGCCCATTCCGCAGCGGGCGCGGGATCTCAATCCGCTGCTGTCGCAGAACCCCGGCTGGTAACGGGGGGCGCGAGAGGCCACAACAGAACGGGGGCGCTGCCAGTCGCAGCGCCCCCGTTCTGTTTGTGCGCGGCCGCGTTAGCGGAAGATCGCTATCAGTGACGCGTTGACGTCCTTTAGCTGCTCCACCGCGAGCGCCGCCACCTCGCGTGCCCCGCGCGGCGACAGGTGCGTATTGTCCTGGCGCGCAGCGGGAAAGGACGGAAACTGCCCTTCGGTAGTAAACACGTATAGGTCGGTGCTACGGGTCGGCCCCATCCGCTGCACGAGCAGTTCGGTGGCGCTCTGCAAATCGACCAACGGCACCTGCAGGTCGCGTGCGACATCGCGTACCACCAAGGGATACAATCCGTGCGTGTCGACCAGCGTGCCCTGTTCGTTGAACTGGCGGCGCACAATGGACGTGAAAAGCACCGGCGTGGCGCCTGCCGCTCGCGTCTCCCGCACGAATCGCTCGAGGTTGCGCCGGTACGCCGTCAAAGGCGCGGTATAGCGGCTGCTGTCCTCGAGTTTCTGATCGTTGTGGCCGAATTGAATGAACACATAGTCGCCGCGTTGCAGTGCCTGTCGCACGGTGTCCCAGCGCCCCTGATCGAGAAAGCTCTTGCTGCTGCGGCCATTCACCGCATGGTTGCGAACACGAGCGGAGGGGCGCACGAACTCGGGCAGCGCCTGTCCCCAGCCCCGTTCGGGATTGTGCTCCGGGTCTGGCTTGTCGGCCATGGTGGAGTCGCCAATGAGGTGGAGCGTTACCGGCGGTTGCGGCGGCGCGAAGGCGACCGCCACGGGTAGCAGTAGTACGGCCAAGAGCAATCGTCTGTTCATCAGCGCGTGATCATCGGGGAGTGACGCGGAAGTAATTGAAGCGCGCCTCAGCAGGCGTGCCGGGAGCCGTTAGCGAACTGGCCGAAGCGAAAAGACCGACCTTGGCGCCAACCCACTTACCTTCGCGGGCCGTGAAGGGCGCGGAGAGCGTCACGAAGGGGGCACCGTTCACGCTGTACGCGAACGTAATCGTTGCGCCGGTATCGAGCGTGGCCCGGAGTTGAATGGCCGCTCCTGCAGGGAGTCGGCCTACCGTCGTGAGGGCTTCGCTCGAGGCCGTGTCGGCGCTCTTCACGCGTGCCGACACAATACGCCATCCCACGCTGTCGCGCTCAACGCCAATCCACGCATAGTCGAGGCCGAAGCACACGAGTCCGGCGCGATCACCGACCCGCGTGCCGCGCGGAGTGAGCACGGTGGTGAAGGTTTGGCGTTCTGCCGAGAGTTTCTGTAGCAGCAGATTGGGCGCGTCCCAGAGCGTGCGGGCGCGGCCAGTGAGCGGCTGAGCGCGCAGCGACAGTACACCAGGGGGACCCGGCGCCATCCATGCGCTCTGGGGGTTGGCCTGCCACTGCCACTGCAATCCTGGCGCACCGCTATCGAATTCATCGGTCGATTGCAATGCGACACGCGGCGCGGCAGATGCCACGCGGGGCAGCCGTGCGCGCTGCACTGGCTGCCCCGTGGTGTCCGACGCGGTGGCGTCGCCAATCACCGGCCAGCCGTCGTCTCGCCAGCGCATGGGCTGGAGATGTACGATACGCCCGTAGGCGCCGCGGTCCTGAAAATGCAGAAACCAGTCGTCACCGTTGGCCAGCGACACCCACGCTCCCTGGTGCGGACCGTTCACGCGACTCGCACGTTGTGCGAGCACGGTGCGCGCGACATACGGACCACGTGGATGCGACGCGCGCATCGCCAGCTGCCACCCGGTGGCCACGCCGCCGGCCGGCGCGAGAATCCAATACGTGCCGTTGCGCTCGTAGAATTTGGGCCCCTCGGCCGTCGGGTGGTGCACCGAATCTTCGAACACCAGTGTGCCGGTATCGAGCAGCGCCGTACCGTCGGTGCGCATCTCATGAACGACCAGCTTGTGTTTGATACCGGAGCGGCTGCGCGCATACGCATGCACCAGCCACGCCTTGCCATCGTCGGTCCAGAGCGGCGACGGGTCGATGAGTCCCTTACCGGCTTGCACGAGCGTGGGTGGGCTCCACGTGTCACGCGGATGCCGCGCCTTCGTCATGTAGATCCCACGATCGGGATCGCCGTAGAAGATCCAGTACCAGCCGTCGTGCTGACGGAGCGACGGCGCCCATACCCCATTGCCGTGCTGCGGCACGTCGAAGGCCGCATCGGCAAAACGGGGGATGGCATGGTTCACCACCGTCCAATGCACCAGATCGCGCGAGTGCAGAATGGGGAGTCCCGGCACATGACCGAAGCTCGACGAGGTCATCCAGAAATCGTCGCCATCGCGAATGACATCCGGATCGGAAAAATCCGCGGGGAGTACGGGGTTGTCGTACGTGGGCTCGACCGGCGTCACGCTTGCCGACGGGTCGTTCGCGGGCGGTGGCGGCGGCGCGAGCTTGCGAACCGTAATGGGGCGCGCGGCACCGCCGGGGAATGGACGCAGTCGCTGTTCGCAGCTGGCCAATGCCGGGTTCATGGACGGCTTCGGCGCCGGTGTCTGTTGCACCGTCACGCTGTCGGTGATGGCCACGTTGGCCCCACGCCCCTGCAACGTGAGCATGGTACGGCCACCGCGCGACTTGATTCTGGCCGGTGTGTCGGCAAAAACGCCGTCGAAGGTGATGCCGAGCGGGCGCTCGCGGTCGTAGCCGTCGAGCATGATCGTGCCGGCACCCATGATGCGGACATCGCGCACGATCACGTTGCGGAAGTGCGGGATCTTGTTGCCGTCGAGCTCGGGCGACGCGGAGTAGTGCGAGTCCATGTAGATGGGGTACTTCACGTCGCGTACACACACGTTCTCGTAGGTCACCCCGTCTACAACGCCACCGCGACTGCCATTGGACTTGATGCGCAGCGCGTTGTCGGTGCCTTGGAAGGTCACGTCGCGCACCAGGATATGGTCGGCTCCCCCATCGGTCTCGCTCCCGATGGACACGCCGTGTCCGTTGTAGAAATCGCTGTGGGCCACCGTCATGAAGTGCGCCCCGCCATTGGGGCCGGCCTTGATGGCGATGTTGTCGTCACCCGTGTTTATGACGCTGTGCAGAATGGAGACGTTGCTCGAGCCAGATGGATCGATGCCGTCGGTATTGCGCGCGCCCTTGGGCGTGTTGATGGTCACGCCCCATGCCGTGAACCCGTCGGCGCGCTCGACTACCACGTGAAAGTTCGGACTGTTGCGCAGCGTGAGTTTGTACAGCGTGAAGTCGTTGGTGCGCGAGGTCTGAATGAGTCGCGGGTTGTTCTGGGAGTACTTGGTGTCGCGCGCCTGCTCGGCCATCTCCCACCAGGTCTCGGTCCGCCCCAGCAGCATCGCCCAGCCGCGGCCATCAACGGTGCCTGGCCCCATCACGCCGCTGCCGTTGGCTCGTTCTGCCGTAATCAGCGCGCGGCAACCGCGCCCACCTTCGGTCCGCAGAATGCCACACGCTCCCGGCGTCACGTCGTATTGCCGGGCGTCGCGCGTCGCAAAGAGGACGACTCCACTATCCAGCACCAGCGTGACGCCCGCCTTGAGTTGCAGCGGCCCAGTGACGAAGGCGCGGCGTGCACCATCGACACGGAGCACCACCGCCTCACCGGCGGCGCAACCGTTAATGGCCTGCTGAATGCGAGGCGAGTCGAGTCGCGCTTCGTCGGCGGCCGCAACGGTAGTGTCGCCCACAGGGACGAGCAACGCGGGAACCGTCGTGCAGGCGCGTGGTACGACGGGCTCGCGCACCGTGCGCGTATCCTGTGCCCCGAGCGCGGAAGCCAACAGGCACATGGCGCCGCCCCACAGCGCGCGTCGTCGTACGGTTACGGATTCTATCATGATTCGAGTCATCGCGTGATACCGGGATTCCATCCGTCAAGGAACAGGTCGAGGGTGTAGCTCATCGCGTCACCATCGGAAAGGACTCGTCGCGTAGCACTGCGCACGGCCCCGGGGCCGCGACTCCGGTACTCCGCAAAGCGCGCATGTTCCGGCTCGAACCACACGCGTTCACCGGTGGCCGTCGGGCCGGCCGACATGCGCTCCCAGCCTTTGCTCGCGATGTGGTCATCCATCCAAGTGTCCACGAAAACCGCCATGCCTACCGCGCGCGGATTGCCGCCGGGATGCCACGGGCGGCCGAGTGACACCGAATTGGGCGCGAGTTGCGGTGTTCCCTTCTTCAACCGCGAGCGCAAGAAGAGCATGCCGTAGCTCGTGATGTCGGTGCTGGGCGCTGCGATGTAGCCGTTGTTCGTGGCACTGAAGCGATCGAGCGACACGATATCGCAGTCTTCGAAGACCATGCGTCCACTGCCGAAGATGAAATCGACATTGCCCTCGATACGGCTTCCTACGAGGTACGTGCGACCCGCGTCGGCAAAAAACGTGTCCTGATGTCCGAGCAGTACCACATCGCGGAGCACGGCGCGGTCACTCTTGTCGGTGAGGGCAATCGCCAAGCCTTGCACATCCTTGAGCTTCGTGCTGTCGGCGTTGTCTTTCCGGGCATTCGCGTCGTAGTCGAACGCGTTCTCCACGGTAATGTGCTCGAGACGGAAGTCCGCTTGCGTCACACGCAGAGTCCACGACCCGCGCGTGCCCATGGTCCCGCCGCCGGGCATGGGCGTCGCGGCGATATCGCTCCACGTGATGATGGTACTGTCGCGCTGTTCGCCAATGAGACGGATGTTGGGCTTGTCGACCGACACCTTCTCGGCATAGCGCCCCTTCCGAATGCGAATGGTGTACGGGACGAGCGGAAAGTTGGGCGCTGCCGCCACGGCTGCGTTCACGGTGCGATACACCGGGACACCACGCACACTGTCGCCGTTGGCACCGGCGAATCGTGCATCCACAATCGCGTGCGTGATGCTGTCAGCCGCCATCGTTGCCGCCACGCCCGGTTCGCGGAAAGTACGCGCCAACCAATCGGCGGCGTGACGCGTCCACCCCGAGAGTACCGGATCATCGGGCGCCAGGCCGAATCCGTGTGCGCCACGCTCGTACACGTGGAGCTCCGCCGGCACCGCGGCCGCGCGCAGTGCGGCGTACAGCGCCGTCGAGTTCTCCACGGGTACCGTGCGGTCTTCCGTACTGGCCACCAGAAACACCGGCGGCGTAGTCTTGCTGACTTGTGTTTCGATACTCAGCTCGCGCACGAGTGCCGGCGACGGCTGCTCGCCGAGCAGATTGCGCCGCGAGCCGGTGTGGGCGTAGGGCGCCTGCATGGTGATGACGGGATAAATGAGCAGGGCGGCATCGGGGCGTGCGCTTACCCGCTCCACGACATCGGCAGCGTTGGCCGTCCCGTTGCCGCCGCGCGTAGCCACCGTGCCCGCGAGATGGCCACCGGCCGAAAAACCCATTACGGCAATACGCGAGGGCACCACGCCGTACGATGCGGCGTTGGCGCGCACCAGGCGCACTGCACGCTGTCCATCCTGCTCCATCGCGGGGTGATGATACTTGGGACCCAGCCGGTAGCGCACCACGAACGCGGTAACGCCCTGGCCATTCAGCCACTGCGCGACTTTCACGCCTTCCTTTTCCGTTGCGAGATGGCCGTAGCCGCCGCCTGGGAAGATGATCACCGCCGCTCCGGTCGCGCGCTCCGGCGTCGCGCGAAAGACGGCCATGGCCGGAATGTCGTCTGCGGTGGTGCCGAGTGCGCCGGGTGCGGCGGTGGGCCACAATGGCACCAGCTCCTGCGCGCGTGCGATGTGCGTTGGCACGTGCATCACCAGCCCCAGAGTCAGACACACTGGCCACACGGATCGCCGGAGCTGAGGCGTCATGGCGTGACGGCTCCCACCACGATCGGCGTCGCGAGACGCTGCGCGAACTCGTCGAGGTAACGCCACCAGTCGCGCACATCGCGGAAGTCGCCGCTCAGCGTCCAGCCGGCACCGGTGTAGTGCACGACCGGCACGTTCGGCTGCGCCGCGGTGACCGCGAAATAGTGCGACGACGTTTCTTTCCAATCACGAACCCGGTCGCGAGGGAGCAGCACGGCCGTCCCGATTTCGCCGTCGCCGCCCTTCTTGGGCGCCGTGGGCCCCCATCCGGTCAACCATGCCCACGCCTGCGTACGGCTGGTGGTACCCACCATACCGGGACGCTTCACTTCACCAATCACATACGGAATGCTGCCCGTACCGGCCGGTGCGCGAAACGTGCTTTCTTCGCGGTAGAGGTTGGACCCGGCATCGATGATGATGCGCTTGGTCTGCGTCACGGCGAGCGCGCCGGCCTTCCACTCGGGATACTCGACTTCGAAGATGGTACGGAGCGGTCCGTTCGCGACGATCTTCCACTGGGTGAAGTTGTCGGCGCGCACGAGCGAATCGCCATGCCAGAGCGCCGTGCCGCCGGCGCCGAGCGTTTCACCCACGTCGTAGAAGTCGGCGCCTTCGCCGTCGTCCACGTGATACGCGTCGTGGCCCTTGGTGTACCACTTCTCCACCACGAGCCCCTTTGCCTTCTTCACCCAGATGTCGACGCCACTGCTGGACATGGCGCTCGACGTTTTCTTGAGCCCCTGACCGTAAATGCGCCACGCCAGGCGATCGCTCTCCCACGCCATATCGTCGCGCGGATCACCGTGACGCGCAAAGGTCCGCGCGGGCCACACCGCGGGAGCCACCGCCTCCACCACGAAGCGGCGACGCTCCTTGGCGCGGAAGTCCGCCACAAAGAGCAAAGAATCGGGAGCGCCGTCGCCGTTGCCGTCGAGTACTTGGCTGGCCACTTCGCGGCCGCTCCCCGCATCCCGTACGCGAACCTGTTTGATGGACGCGCCCGCCACCTGCGCCGAGACGCGGCTCCATGGCAAGCTGAGCATCTCGTCGCTGCGGGCGAACCCCAGCGTATTCTCGGCCTGCACGACGAACTCTCGCGGCTGCGCATCCAGTCGGTGGACGGAAAGCAACGCAACAGCTACGCCGGCAGCAACAGACAGACGGTTCATCGGGATTCCTCTCATCGGATTTCATCCATGCCGACCATCTGCATGTCGGCGTAGTCCTGGTTCTCTCCACCCATGGCCCAGCAGAACGCATAGGCTTGCGTGCCACATCCGGCGTGAATCGACCACCCCGGAGACAGCGCCACATCGCCGTCACGGACGATGAGCGAGCGTGTCTCCTGCGGCTCGCCCATGAGGTGTACGACCATCGCGTCGCGCGGCATGCCGAAGTACAGGTAGACCTCGGTGCGTCGGAAGTGCGTATGCGTGGGCATGGTGTTCCACACGCTCCCCGCCTCGAGCGTGGTGACGCCCATGACCAGCTGACAGCTCTGTGCGCCACCGGCGTGGATGTAGCGGCGCACACGGCGCTTGTTGGCGGTGCTGGTGCTACCAAGCTCGAGGACGTCGGCGTCTGCGGCGCGCACGAGCCGCGCGGGAAAGGTGGCGTGTGCCGGATAGCTCACGAGATAAAACCGCGCGGGGTCGTCGACGTTAGCGCTCGAGAATTGCACGTGCTGCGTACCGCGGCCCACGTACAACACCTCGTGTGCGGTCATGACGTAGTCGGTACCATCCACGGTCACTGTACCAGTACCGCCCACGTTGAGCACGCCCAATTCGCGGCGTTCGCAAAAGTGCGTCGCGCGAAGCGCCGCGGGGGCCGGCAGCGTAAGCGGTAGCACAGTGGGCACGGCACCCCCCAACACCACACGGTCGAGATCGATGAGCTGCAGCACGAGCGATCCCGGCACGAACAGGTCGGACACCAGGAAGTGTGCCCGCAGCTCGTCGGTCGTGAGGCGCTTCGCGGCGTCGGGGTGTGGCAGATACCGCATCGGCGTTTGGTTCGTGGGTGACGTCACCGCGCCATCCATCCGCCGTCGACGACGAGCAGGTGACCATTCACATAGTCCGAGGCCCGACTGGCAAGAAACACCGCGGCGCCGACGAGATCATCCGCTTCTCCCCATCGGCCTGCCGGAATACGCGCGAGGATCTGCGGCGCGCGATCGGGATTGTCGCGCAGTGCCTGTGTGTTGTCGGTGGCGAAGTAGCCGGGCACGATGGCGTTGACTTGCACACCGCTGGCGGCCCATTCGTTGGCAAAGGCCTTCGTCAAGCCGGCCACCGCGTGCTTGCTGGCGGTATACGCCGGCACGGTAATGCCGCCCTGAAACGACAGCAGCGATGCGACGTTGATGATCTTGCCGGCACCGCGCGTCACCATCTCTCGCCCCACGTGCTGCGCGAGCAGAAATGTGGCATCGAGGTTCGTGCGCATCACGACATCCCAATCGTCGAGAGTGTAGCTCACCGCCGGCGCACGCTTGATGGTCCCGGCGTTGTTGACCAGCACGTCGATGGCTGGCAACTCGCGGGTGCAACGATCCAGCATGGCGAGCACTTCGTCACGCTGCGACAGGTCGGCGGCACACGCAAATGCGCGGCGACCGGTCGCCTGCACGCGTGCGACAGTCACGACGGCACCACCTTCGCGCGAGCTGTGGCAGATGACGTCGGCGCCGTGTTCGGCCAGCCCCACCGCAATCGCCTGCCCCAGTCCGCGACTGGCGCCGGTGACCAACGCGGTGCGCCCTGCAAGTGAAAAGAGCGTGCTCATCGACCCAACTCCAACGCGGCGAGAATGAAAGGACCGACACCCTTGTAGTCGTCGCTCACGACGGGCTCGGAGATGTAGTAGGCGTAACTGCCGTCGCGGTACGAGCCATCCTTTCGGAGATTGCCGCCCAGCCCCGACACCTGACAGACGTTGATGAGCGATGCCCCGTACGGCGCTTCGCGCACGAGATTGGTAAGCATTCCGTCGAAGCCACGATCGGCAATGCGGCGGTAGCGCGCGTCGAGATAGCCGAGCCGGGCGCCTTTGGCGAGCGCATAGACGAACATGGCCGACGCGCTCGCCTCGAGATAATTGCCAGCACGATTGGGGGCATCGAGCACGTCCCACCAGAGGCCGGTCACAGGGTCTTGCACCCGTGCAATCCCATCGGCCGCATCCTGCAGCGTGCGGATGATGGCCTCGCGATCGGGGTGCGTGACGGGGAGGTAGTCGAGCGTTTCCACGACGCCCATGACATACCATCCCATGGCGCGTCCCCAGAAGTTCTTGGAGAGCCCGGTGCTGCTGTCGGCCCACGGTTGGGCGCGTGCCGCATCCCACGCGTGGTACATGAGATTGTTCGACGGCGACCGCGTGTGACGCGCCACCAGCAGGAACTGCCGCGCGACATCGTTGAAG
>JAIXTI010000036.1 GCA_027484025.1 bacterium | reverse complement strand
TCTCCACCACGCGGGCGGTATACAGCGACGGTCCGGCACGTGCGACAAACTGCAATCGTTTGCCTGCCCGGCCGGTGAGCCGGAGTCCCGCGTTCGCGACGGCGACGCGATCGACCGCACGGAGGTCGCACACGATGCCCGGTGGCGGCGTGAGAACGCAAACGTCGGTCGCTTGGTCAGGAAACGCGCGCAGCAGCGCCCCACCAACCTCCACACCCGCCGCCCCGCGTTGTGCGACGAGATACGTCCCCTCGACGCCACCGAGGATATCCGTGGCCCCCCAACGCGGACCCAACACCACCGCGCCGATTTCGGTGCGCGGCGTCGTGAACGACGCGCGTGCTTGCGCCGCGGCGGGGTGCGCGACGGTCATGACGAGGACGACAAGAGGCAAGAGCGTTCGGATCATGTGCGTGCTGGTATACTCGGAGCATTGGGTGATGATTGTCTCTGTGACTGCCGAAGTTACTGCGAACGCCGCTATCGGTATGGCGCTGGCCAGCGTCTTCGACGAGGCGGCGCTTTCAAGAACCTCTGCCTGCGCTGAGACTCCGCACTTCACTCATCGCTTCGACGCGGTGATCACGCGCCACCCGATTGGCACGATGCATTACACGGTGGTCTACCTCGATCAGTCGCTTCCGCCGGTATTGCCGTTCGACGGGCAGCCGCGATTACGCATTGAAGCCGACGTGGGCAGCGTGCTAGTGAAAGGCGCGTGGCAACCGTCGAAGGGACGCTGGTACAAACGGGGACTCGCGCACTTCATCGACTCGGCCAGGCGTGCTCCCACACGAGCGGCGCGCTTGGCGCAGGTGGAAGCGGCGTTGCTGGGAACGGCGCCGCTGGCGTGGGAGCGGGGGCTGTAGGGGAGGGCGCGGGAGTGGTGTCTACCGACGCCCGGCCGGTCTCACACCCACCGCGATGATTCGAGCGTGCTATCGTTTGCAGACGTCAACTCCCTCAGCTTTTCCAAGCGCGGACGTACGATGCAGCACCCGGGGAGCCTGCCACCGCGCAGTCTTTCACTTGCATGTAGCACCTTGCGTAGTAGCCCACCGTTTTCGTGGTGAAACCGAACAACATGATGCGCACGCTGGGATGGTCTGTCGCGATAGCGCCGCATAGCGCTTCGTCGTCCTGAATGCGACGCGGCCGCCAGAAAAAGGCCTTGGCGATTGCCGCAGACATGCCCGCCTTTGGGCTAGCGGAACACAAAATGCGCGCAATGCTAGCCGCAGGTTGTGCGCTGCCGTCGCGCTTCGAGCGTGTGCAGCAGTTCCTTCAATCTGTTAACTGTGCCTACTCGTCCCAGGGAATAATGCCAACCCACTTGCTCGCCGCATGCCAGCGACTTTTGTTTGATTTCGAGCTCGATTTCGGGCGCGGTAATAAATGATCATTAGATCCCCTCGGATGAGGTACAAAGTGAAGAATCGCGCATTTGCGACATCTGCTGTTGTGGTAGCTGGCCTTCTGGCTTCCGCTTGCGACACCACAAGCTCAATTGCACCGTCCGACACGGCGGGCAAACTTGGGGCGCTTCCTTCGGTAAGCAGTGCAGGAGAACGCATCGGTCACGATTCCTGACCCCCATGTGGCGTTCCGGATCGACATGGGATCGCATCGAGATGTGGCGGTCGTCACCAATGCGGCTGCTCGTGTATTCCTGTTGCACAACCGCTACAACACGGCGGCGAGCGGCCGCTTGGGTGTGAGCCGCGGACAGATCCGTTATGCGGTCAGCGTCACGCCAGGTGTCATCACAACGAATTACCAGCCCCTCGGCGACTTTATCAACCTCGGCTACAACTACGCTTTCTTCGTGCAAGGTCCATTTCTCGTCACACACGAATATGGACACGCCTTTCACTACACGGCGATTGAAACGCCGCCGCAGTATTCCTGCCCCGGCAATCGCGGTGTGGAGGTGGTCACAGACCCAATCTGCGCCTACTCGGAGGGCTTCGCCACTTTCTTCTCTGCGTGGATGCGGAACGTCGACCCGCCAGTCGGTGCTTTCCACCAAGGACTTATTGAAGCTCACAGTTACGGAACGGTCGGGAACGGAATTTCCGTCGAGGGCGCTGTCGCTGGGTTTTTCCTCGACCTCGTGGACAGCAGCAGCGACAATGATGGGATGTCAGGAGACGATGACAACGTCAACATCTCCGGACCTCTACTAGCAAACATTCTGAAGCACTGTCGCCTGAATTCGCCAACTATTGCTGCGCTCTCGAGGACCGATCAATTGGTTTACTGCATAGAGGGCGACGTCGGATTGACGAGTGCGGTACCACTTGCCTATCGACCGACTTGGGCGGCGTTCGGCGGGGTAAGCTACGACGTGTCGCTGGTACTCCCGTACTCCCTTGACGTCCGCGCGACGTGGCTGAAAAACTTCTACAATCTCTAATTTAGAAGATATCATGCGCCCCGCTTTGATCGTTTTTATGGTGGCTTTCGCTGCCTGTAGCAACGGGGAAAGGATTGTTCTTCCACCGACAACACAGCTTGCCGTAACCGCGAGGGCAACTGCGCAGGGACGAGTGGTCTCGGCCAGTGGCGAAGGCATCGCCGGCGCGTTTGTGTTGATCGACGTTCCGTCCAGCTCAGATCCGCGAGGGGCGTACATCGGTGCCGCAGGAAATGCTGACAGTACGGGAAGATTCTCGAGAACCCTAGAACGGGTAAGCGCTACGAGAGCGGGAGTCGATGTGGATACCGTGCGCGCCACGGTGGTCTGGTATCCCCAAGTTCCCAACACACCGGGACAAATCGACACTATTCTAATCCGCTTCAGTCCGACAGGTGTTTCCCCCACGCCAACCACGCACGAGTTACGCTGGCGTGGCGGCCAAAGGTCTGGCGGTTGATGCGATTTATTGGGTAACGTCGCTGCTTGTTCAGCTACAGCGTGTGGCAACACGTCCGCATGGACAGGATTGGCGTGAGGTCTCGGGCGATCTCTGCTCTACGGGTTTGGTGGAGTCCCCTGTATTCAGTGGAAGCGGTGGTGCTGGCGTGACGTCGGGCTCTCCAATGGCGACCCGCTGGAAGTGGCGTTCCGCGTCAGCGCGCAGGACGACGTAGACATCCCCGAGGAGCTCGCCACGAGGCTCGCCGCCGTGGCGCGACAGCGCAGCGCGTGCGCGACACACCAACCGCTTCGACGGCCTTCTCGCTGGTGATTCCCGTAGCAATCTGTGCCCATAATTGACGCTCAACTTTGCGCCGAAGCGAGGGAGCCCCCGGAGAGCGCATCGCCTCCCGCCCGGTCAATTGCTTCATCCACCTGCAGGTCGCCCCATAAACACCTCTTGGCTGAAGGTGTTGCGACGACCGATTGAATCCGCCTCTCACACCCGCTGGCGCTGCCCCAACACCGAGCAGCATGCTGGCGGGTGTGCAGATAGCTGTACGCTTCTGAGCGATACGCCGCCGAGCGCCACTCGGTGCATGGTGCGGTTGTGGTCCTAGAAGCCGACGCCGAGGCTCATGCCGTAGAGCGCACCGCGTTCGCCCAAGGCGTCGGGAATCGTTGCGGCCCGCAGTTGAAACACCACGACTGAGCGTGCCACCCGTGTACCCACACCAATGCTACTCCCCAGCATGACCCCCGTCGTGTAATTCCCGGTTGGTTTGTAGTTCTCTACCACGCGGGCGGTATACAGCGACGGTCCGGCACGTGCGACAAACTGCAAT
>JAIXTI010000148.1 GCA_027484025.1 bacterium | reverse complement strand
CGGCAGGGGGGCAGTGCGATCCGCAGTTGCTGCGCCCCTGCTGTCTGAGGTTGCTGCCGTCCGCCGTCTCGGCGTGATCCCGCGGCATCGCGCCGAGACGGCGGACAGCAGGGATTTAGATGGCAGGAGCGCAGAAAGCTCCTAACGGGCCGCCCGTGTAAGCCGGTCCCGCACCCCGTCCCAGCGCGAATCGTCGGCCGGCGGTGCTTCGATGAGCACGAGTCCCGCGCCGGCGGCGTCGGCGTCGTGCAGCGCCGCGTACAGCGCGCGGGCGTATTGCGATGCCTCATCAGGCATCCGCACTTCCGTAACGCTCGCGACTGGGTTGTCATGCGAAGCAAGCGACACAGAACGCAGCAGCGCATGTATGCGAGTGTCCGCCGCGCCGTCGCGCACGCGGGTGGCCAATGCATCCTGTATCTCGTTCGCCTGCGCACCATCGAAGAGCCACACTTCCGCCTTCGGCGCGTAGTGTCTGTCGGCCATGCCGGGCGATCTAGGCGCCCTGTCGGGCGTGGCGTCGTGCGCAACGGCGGGGCGCGTCGCGAATTTCACGAACACCCCAATCGGTTCGAGCGCCGCCTGCAGCGACTCCCGCCCCAGCATCCCTGGCCGGAGAATGACGACATCGTTGCCGGTGCAATCGACGACGGTGCTTTCGATCCCTACCGCGCACGGGCCGCCGTCGAGCACGAGCGGCACCCGATCGCCAAGTGACTGTACGACATGCGCAGCCGTCGTGGGGCTCACCTGCGTGAACCGGTTCGCGCTTGGCGCCGCGACGGGCACGCCGGCCGCCATGAGGAGCGCCAGGGCCACGGCGTGATCGGGCATCCGCACCGCCACCGCATCGAGGCCGGCGGTGGAGATTTCCGGCACGTGCGCGGCCTTGGGCACCACCAGCGTGAGTGGCCCGGGCCAGAAGTGCCTGGCCAGCTGCTCGGCCGACGCCGGCCACGCCCGCGACAATTCGCGCGCCGCCGCAATGGAGGGCACATGCGCGATGACCGGGTTCCACGCCGGACGCCCCTTGGCCGCGTAGATACGCGCCACCGCCTCGGGATCGAGCGCGTTGGCGCCCAGGCCATACACCGTTTCAGTGGGAAACGCGACGAGCTGGCCGGCGCGAAGCAGCGCGGCCGCCTGCTCGATGAGTTCCGGCTCGGGGTGCTGCGGATCGATGCGAACGACGGGCATACACAAAACTAGCGACGACGCCCCGCGTGCCTATTGCTTGAACTGAATCGCCTGCTTGGCAATACGGTCCACGAGCCGTGGCGAAATGAGCTTGAGCAGCCGCCCGATCTTGCCGCGCCACGTCATCACCAGATCACGGTCCCGCCGCGCCACGGCGCCAAGAATGAGGCGGCCGCATTCGGCCGTTTCCATCGTCTCGCCGGGTCGGCGCTTGTAGGCACGGTCGCCGTACGCGGTGCCGTCCGGGGCGTAGGCGCGCGCATTGATCTCCGAAAAGACGAAGCCCGGATAGACCACCGTGACGCTCACGCCGCTGTCCTCGAGCTCGATGCGCAGCGAATCGAAAAACCCGGCCATGGCGTGCTTGCTCGCCGCGTAGGCACTGCGCTTGGGGACGCCGGCCAGCCCCGTGAGGCTGGAAATGGCCACCACGCGTCCGCGCGACTGCTTGAGATGCGGCAGCGCATAGGCCGTGCACCACACGCTCCCCAGGAAATTGAGGCGCATGAGCTTCTCGAAGATCGACAGATCGGTGATCTCGTCGAACATGGCGCTCATGCTCATGCCGGCGTTGTTCACCAGAATGTCGAGACGCCCGAAGTGCGCCACCGCCGTGGCGACCATGGCGGCACATTGCGCGTCAATCGTGACGTCGGTGGGGACGACGAGTGCTTCACCGCCCGCCGCGCGGCACTCGGCCGCGACCGACTGCAGCCTGGCCTCGTCGCGAGCCGCGAGCGCCACACGGGCACCGGCGCGCGCGAACTGTTTGGCGAGCTCCGCACCAATGCCCGTCGAAGCGCCGGTAATGAGGACGACCTGCCCCGCGAAGTTCATGCGTGGGGAGGCATTCAGCGGCCCGTGGTTCCGCCGAACGACCGGTCGTCGTCGCCGCGGCTGTCGTCTTCGAACGGGGCGTCGAGAATGCGGATGGCGTGCGTCGCGTCGACGGCGCGCACGGCGAGCCGCACCGGGTAGAGCAGGCGCATGGCCGGGAGCATGCCGCCGGCGTCATCCCGAAGGACAACGGCGGGGATCTGATGTGCCTCGAGTACGCTGCGTGCGACGAGCGCTTCCATCTCGTTCACATACTCGCGAATGACCACCATGGCTTCACCCATGCGGGCGAAAGTAGCACGTGGAAGGGGGCTTCGTGAGGTCGCTATATTTGGAAATGGCCGCTTCGTTTGGAATCTTTGTGCTCGCCGAACTCCCCGGAGAGGCAGGCGCGACTGTACGGGACATACAGCAGCGCTACGATCCCAAGCTCGCGCGGCTCACGCCGCCGCATGTTACGCTCGTGGGGTCCTCCGGCGTGGGCGCGATTCCCACCGACACGCCGGTCGACCGTATCCGCGCCGCACTCGAGCCCATTGCGGCCAGCACGGCGCCCATGTCGCTGCCGCTCGGCAAGCCGCACCGCTTCATGCAGACGGACATCATTTCGTTGCCCCTCGATCCCAACGGGCCGCTGCGTCTGTTGCACGAGCGGTTGGCGCGCAGCGGGCTGCCCTTCAAGCGGTCGCGATTTCTCTTCTCGCCGCACTGCACGCTCACGTTCTACCCGATGCTCACGCCCCAGACCGAGCGGGAGCTGCTCGCGGTGCGGGTCACCGCGCCCGCCATTATCGACACGCTACAGGTGTATCTCACCCGCGATCCGCAGCCCAGCAAACTGCTGTTCACACTGCCCCTCACTGGCACGATGCCGACACAGACGGTCAGCAGCGTTCGTCCGGGCGCAGCTTCTGGTATGTCGCGGTCGAGTGCTTGAGTCCGAGCAGCGCTGACGCTTCGAGCTCGTACTCCATTTGCAGGTCGCCGAGCGTGTCGGCATCGCGCTGCGCAATCTGCCGCGAGGCCCGTTCGGCAATGCTGTGCCGCCGCAAATACTCGCGCGCCGAGAGCCAGAGCGCATTGGCCGCCTGACGCAGATCAGCCTGGTCGGTAACCGGAATGGTCGCACACACACGCTCGAAGTTCTTCACCGACTCCGCCAGTGCAAGATCGATCGTGTCGACCATGGCGTGCGCCGCTTCCAGTTCATCCTGCTCGACCCTGAGCTGCATGAGACGCGCCAGGCGCTCGTGCTGACGCCACGTTTCGACGGCGGTACGCGCGAGCGCGTCGCAGCAGGAGATGGGGCTCGGGGCTACGGCAGTGGGATCGTCGGCGAGCGCGGCAGCAGTGGAGCGTGAGGGAGCCATGGGACCGGGAGAGCGGGACGTGCGGAAAGGCGTCGGGGCAGGGATACTTACCCTGTGATCTAGTGGGCGAACCCGTCTCCGTGGTAGTGGGGTCGCTCGATTCGAATCGTGATTCCAAACAACTGAGCACGCCATGCCTCCTTTCATGCATCTGCAGGTCGACACGACACCAGCCGGCGTACGTACCATTACATTGGACCGACCGGACCGACTCAATGCGGTGAATCCCACATTGGCCACGACGTTTCCGCAGGCGATGCGTGAGGCCGCGCAGGACGATGCCGTGCGTGTCGTCGTGATTACCGGTGCGGGCCGGGCGTTTTGCGCGGGTCTCGATTTGTCAGCGCCGGCAGTGCCGGGTACATCGCGTGCTGAGCAGCTCGATCCGTACTACTGGGTGGGCGCGTGGGTGCATGCCGTCACGCAATGCGAGAAGCCGGTGATCGCGGCGCTCAATGGTGTCGCGGCCGGTGCGGGTTTCGGTTTGGCGCTGGCGTGCGATCTGCGCGTCATGAGTGCCGAGGCTACGCTCACCGCGGGGTACGTGCGTCGCGGACTGTCGCCCGATGCAGGAGTAAGCTGGTTTCTGCCGCGACTCATCGGGCAGGCGCGCGCGGCCGATATCATCTTCACCGGACGTGATGTCTCGGCCACGGAGGCCGAGCGTATCGGGCTGGTGAGCGCGGTGTGGGCAGCCAACGAATTTGCGTCACGCGTGGACGCGTACGCGACGCAGCTGGCGGGTGGTCCGCCTATCGCGTTCGCCCTCACCAAGCGACTGCTGCTGGCCAGCGCCGATGCAACACTCGATCAGCAGCTGCGCGAAGAGCTCACGCACATCAAGAGTTGCTTTGCGACTGCCGATGTGCGTGAAGCGATGGCGGCGTTCAAGGAGAAGCGCGCGCCGGTGTTCCGCGGGGAGTGAGCGGTGCGCGCGTGCGGCGCGTCTACTGACGTCCGGGGTTGAAGCGCAGACTTCCCGGGAGTGCGTTGAGCATGGGGCCAAGCTCCGTCGCGCGGTCTTGCGTGGTCACGAAGGTGAGGCCATCGATACTCACGACGATCATGCCACTGATGCCATAGGCCACCACGCAGCAGCCGTCGGCATGAATGACATTGCCGCTGCAATCGACGCAGTGCACATCGCCCATGACGCCGTTGCCGGTGTCGTCGAGTTCGCGCACGCGACGCAGTGAGGCCCACGTGCCGACGTCGTCCCATTCCATGGCGGCGGGGAGCACCACCACGTTGGGCGAGCGCTCTAGCAGCCCGCGGTCGATGGAGACGCTGGTGACGAGCTCCGCAAACGCGTCCATCTCGTCGGCGGCGAGTTTGGGCAGGCCGTATTGCAGTTCGGCGGTGTGCTGTTCGAGTTCGTCGAGCACCACGCGCGCGCGCCACACGAAAATGCCGCTGTTCCAGAGCGCGCCCTTGTCGATGAGGACATCGGCGAGCGCCGCGCTGGGCTTTTCGACGAAGTGCTCCACGCGACAGGCGCCCCCTTCGGCGCGGCTCACCAGCGGGTCGATGGGCATGCCGGGTTGCAGGTAGCCGAATCCCGTTTCCGGGCGCGTGGGCTGAGCACCGATCGTGACGAGCACCTTGTCCGCCAGTGCAATTGAGGCGGCGCGGCGCAGCGTATCGCGCAACACGTCGGGATAGCCAACGGCGAGATCGGCGTGCAGCGCGACGAATACGGTATCGGGGCCAGCGCGGCGCGACACTTCCTGAGCGCCCCACGCGAGGGCGGCGGCGGTGCCTAGCGGGCGCGGCTCCACGAGCATGTTGGCGCGCGGGACTTCGGGAATCGCTTCGTGCAGCGTGTCGGCGATGTCGGCGCTCGTGACCACGAGGACCCGTTCGGCGGGGACCAGCGGCGAGAGACGGGCGATGGTGTCGGCGATGAGCGGCCGCTCGTTGACGAGGGCGAGCACCTGCTTGGGGCGGCGCGGCGTGCTCAGTGGCCAGAAGCGGGTGCCGATGCCGCCAGCGAAGACCACGGCCCACATGGTGGTGCCCGTTTCGAGCAGCGCCTCCAATTCCACCTCGTCGAGCGTGTCGGCTCCGGTCACGGGATCTGCTGTGACCGACGACGGGGGGATTGGACTGACGACTCGGGTCTCGGGCATCGGTCGGCTGGTATGTCGTTGGAAAATCAGGGCGGAAAGCCCGGGCCACTGTTCGGACTCGCTCGACTGTACCCTAGCGAATCGGACCCGGTGCGTCCAACATAATGTCCAACATACGTCAACTCATGCTTACACTGCACCTCACCAACGGCGATCACGCCGCCACCGCGCTCGCCCGATCGGGGCTTCCCGGCGACATCCTGTCGTGGCGGGACCTGCTCCATGACGGCCCCGTGCCCTCCGACCGCGACATGACCGCGTTCCGGCGCGTGCGCGGGGAGTTCCTGGCCAGCCGCGGGTGGCAGAGCCAGTCGGCGGCCATGGCCGACTTTGCCGAGCGCGATGCGCGTCTCGACGGCATTGGTCCCGAGGACGAGCTCGTCCTGTGGTTCGAGCCCGATCTGTACGATCAGCTGCAGCTCATTCAGGTGCTGGCGCGAGTGGAGCGACGTCCCACCGCCGAGCGGCCGAAGCTCACGATCGTACCGGCCGACTGTTTTCTCGGGCCGCTGGCGCCGGAAAAATTCCCGCCGTTGTACGAGGCGCGTCGGTCGGTCACCGAGAGTGATCTCTCGGTGGGCTCGGCGGCGTGGGATGCATTCACCGCCGATACGCCCGACGCGCTGCTGGCGCTCATGGACCGCCTGGATCGCGAGGTAACGGCACGCGCGTATGCGTACGACGATCACGTGCGATTGCCGCATCTGGTCGCGGCGCTGCGCCGTCAGCTCGAGGAGTACCCCGATACGCAGGCGGGGTTGTCGCGATGCGAACGCCAACTGTGTGAGGCGCTGTCGCCCGGCGCGATGACGCTCGCCAAGCTGTTCACCGCACATCAGAGCGCCGAATCGTGGGTGTGGCTCGGCGACTGGAGCTTCGCGTGGTATGTGCAGCGCCTCAGCGATTGCGCGCATCCGCTGGTGGTGCATGTGAACGGGTCGCGGGTCATCGCGCCGCTCCGCGACACCGATGGCAAGGCGTTCTGGGAGCGCCAGGTGCAGCTCACGCCGTTGGGGCAGGACATGGTGCGCGATCGTGCGGACTTCGTGCGCATGAACGGCATCGACCGGTGGATTGGGGGCGTGTACAATACGACGTCGAGTCACTGGCGCTGGGATCCGAACCGGTACCGTCTCATTCCGCACGTGCTCCAGCGTTGACGCCCGTCAGGGGGCACCCATGAACAAAGAAGACGTCGTCGATCCGCTGTCGCTGCTCGAAGCCGATACCTCGCTCGAGGCGGCGCGACCGATTCTGGAGCTGGCGGCGAACTATCTCACGGGCACGCGCAGCGGCGAGGGGCCCGTGTCCACGTGGCACAGCGCGGAAGTCATCGCCGACCGGCTCAACGAGCCGCTGCCGCGTCGGTCGCGTCCGCTGGCGGATGTGGCGCGCCGTCTGTCGACGATGTTGCTGGACGATGTGAATCGGCTCGCGCATCCCATGTACATCGGGCATCAGGTGTCGGCGCCCCTGCCGGCTGCCGTGTGGACGGACGCGCTGATCAGCGCGCTCAACCAGAGCATGGCGGTGCGCGAGATGTCGCCATCGTTCACACCGCTCGAACATCAGGTCGTCGAGTGGATGACCGATCTGATCGGCTGGGATTCGCGCGCCGGTGGAACGATGACGAGCGGCGGCACGGAGGCGACGCTGACGGCGCTGCTGGCGGCCCGTAGTCGTGCGGTGCCCAACGTGTGGTCGCATGGCTTGGGCGATCATGCACCGGTGCTCGTGTGCGGTGAACATGCACACTATGCGGTGTCGCGTGCCGCGGGCGAGATGGGGCTCGGTGTGCGTCGCGTGATCACCATTCCAGGCGTCGATCATTGCATGAGCATTCCGATGCTGCGCGAGAAGCTGACGTCGCTGCGCGCGTCGGGGACGCGCGTCATGGCGGTGGTGGCGACCGCCGGGTGCACGGCCACGGGCTCGTTCGACGATCTGAACGGGGTGGCGGACGCCTGCGACGCGTTCGCCGATGATCACGGTCCGCTGTGGATGCACGTCGATGCCGCACACGGCGGCGCGGCGATGTTGTCGGCGACGCATGCGCACCGGGTGGCGGGTATTGCGCGCGCACGGTCAGTGGCGTGGGACCCGCACAAGACGCTGCTGTTGCCGCTGGCCGCGGGGCTGCTATTGATGCGCGAGGAGCACGATCTCGAAGCCGCGTTCGCGCAGAAAGCGCCGTACCTGTTCAATCACAACGACGATGCGCGCGCCTGGGATATTGGCCCGCGCTCGTTCCAGTGTTCGCGGCGTGCCGATGTCCTCAAGTTGTGGGTGGCCTTTCAGCGCTACGGCGCCGACGCGCTGTCGTCGTTGTACGACAAACTCTGCCGCACGGCGCAGGCGCTTCACGGCCTGCTCGAGGCGCATCCGCACTTTGCGCCGTTGCACGAGCCCATGAGCAACATTCTCTGCTTTGCGTGGAACCCGCCGGAGGTGGAACTCGGCGATCGTGATGCGCTCACCAACGCGCTGCGCGAGCGATACAACCGGAGTGGCCGCGGCTGGATTACCGCCACGACCCTCGATGGACGCCGGGTCCTGCGCGTGACAGTGATGAACGCGCGCACCGACGTGCCGCACGTGGAAGCGTTGGTGGCGGGGCTCGAAACAGAAGCGGCCTACGTCCTCAAGCACCACCGCTGAGAGGTGAGTCTCGGAGAGGCGAGAGTGAGAGTTGAGACGGTGAGGTGCGAGCCCGGATAGGTGTGAGAGTACAGGAACGCAGCGGTGAGAAGCGAGGCCCTGCGGTTGGGGCGACTGCCACCGCGGGTGCTGGCTTCTCGCCGCTGCGTTCCTCGACTCTCACACCGATCCGGAACTCGACTCTCAATTCTCACGCGCACCGCGTCATCTCGTTCTGAGGACTCACATCTCAGACAGACCTGCCGGCAGTCCAACCGTTTCGGCTTTCGCGGTTTCATAGGGGTATTGCTCATCTCTTGGCGGGAGTCCGTGTCATGTCGATCCGTACCGTGCGTGTAGCGCTGCTCGCGGGCCTGTTGCTCCCATGGGGGGCGCGTTCGTCTCCGACTGAGGCCTCCGTGATGCCGACCGCGTCGTTGTCGGCGGAACGGATGGCGCACACCGCGACGATGCTGGCGTCCGGTGACGTGTTGATTGCGGGTGGCTTTACCGACGTGCAGCGGGCGGCGCGGAGCGCCGAGCTGTACAGCCCGGTATCGCGACGTTTCGCACCATTGCCGCGCATGGTCGTACCGCGGCACAGCCACACGGCCACGCTGCTCGCCGACGGCTCGGTGCTCATCGCGGGAGGGTACGGTACGAACGGCGATCCGGTGGTGGCGGTAGAGCGTTTCGACCCGGTGCGCCGCCGATTTGAGCCGGCGGGGCGAATGCTCGATGCGCGCGCCGGGCATACGGCGCAGTTACTGCGCGATGGTCGTGTGCTCATCGCGGGCGGCGTCGGACCCGGGTGGACATTTCTGTCGTCGGCAGAACTGTTCGACCCCACGCGGGGACGTGCCGAGCGCGTGGCGTCCATGAGCGTCCCGCGGGAGAGCCACGTCGCGGTCACGTTGAACGACGGGCGCGTGCTCATTGTGGGTGGTCACAGCGGGCGTCGCGCAGCGATGCGACTGTATACCAGCGCCGAAGTATACGACCCCGAACAGCAGCGGTTTACGCGCACGGGCGACATGCGCATCCGTCGACACAAGCACGACGCCGTGCGTGCGGCCGATGGGCGTGTGCTGATCACCGGCGGCGCCGACGAGCGGGACGATCAGGGTGCCTATCGCTCCACGGAGTGGTACGACCCCCGCACCGGCGTGTTTAGCATGGGGCCTATGCTTACGCGCGCGCGGTACAAGCACGAGCGGAGCAGCCTGCTCATGCAGAACGGCGACATCCTCCTTGCCGGCGGGGCTGCGGAGCCCGAGGTGCTGGAGGCGAAAACGAATCGCTTCCGCGTCATTCCCTCCGGAACGCCCCTCGCCGGTCAATTCTCGGCGGCTGCACGGCTCCCCAACGGCCGGGCCCTGATCACGGGGGGATACGGAAACGGCGAGGGACCGAGAGCACTCGCTTGGGAATACACTCCTTGAGAGGGAGATCTGAGTGCTGAGCGCTCAGAGCTCAGATCTCAGGTCAGGATAGGCGTGAGAGTCCAGCAACGCAGCAGCGAGAAGCGAGGCCCTGCGGTTGGGGCAACCGCCACCGCAGGTTCTGGCTTCTCACCCCTGCGTTCCTCGATTCTCACGCCTATCCAGAACTGAGTTCTCGGTTCTGAGTTCTGAGTTCTCAGCGCTCAAGGCAGAAACCACGATCGTTCGTGTTCGCTCGGTACCCTGCAGCTCGAACGCCGCCCGCTCCACCGGTGCCGGTTCCGCGCGATGAAGTCGTAAACGGCGTCCCGTATGGCCCGTGGAATGAGCTTGAGCACCCGCACAGCGCTCCAGGCCCCGCCCAGCTGCGCGATGGCGGCGATCGCGGCGTCGGAGCGGACCAGCAGGCGCGTGCCGTCGTCCACAATGACGGAGTCCACGGCGGGGAGCGTCGGGTAGCTCGCGGCGGTCTGCCCCTGGAGCGACGCGAAGCGCAGGGCGCCCTCGGTATCGCGCGCCACGAGGAAGTCGACGAAGCCGTTGCACAGGCCGCAGGCGCCGTCGAAGAAGACCAGAATGGTCGGGGCGTGGGTAGCCATGATGCCGAAGAATACCCATGGTGACTTGGAAAGTGACGCGGCGCCGCGCAACGTTCGGCCATGTCCATTCATGTCGTGCTCGTCCATCCGGAAATTCACTGGAATACCGGTAACGCCGGACGCACCTGTCTTGCCACCGGTGCCACACTGCATCTCATCGAGCCGCTCGGCTTTTCCCTCAACGAGCGGGAAGTGAAGCGCGCGGGACTCGACTATTGGGAGCATGTCGACCTGCGTGTCTGGAAGGACTGGGAGACTTTCGAAGCCGAGCTGCCGGCGCTTGGCGACCCGTGGTTCTTCTCGACGAAAGGGACGCAAACGTTTTGGGATGCCCCGCTTGGCGAAACCGATGGCACCGTACTGGTGTTCGGGCGCGAAACCGGCGGGCTGCCACCGGCGCTGCAGAGCAAGTACGCCGACCGCTTCGTGACCATGCCCATGTACTCGCCGGCGATCAGATCGCTCAACCTGTCCACGAGCGTCGCCATTGGGGTGTACGAAGTGCTCCGTCGTCAGCGGGGCCGCGGCGCGACGTCGTAGCGTTGGCCGAGCTCCACGGGTAGCGGCCGGTTGCCGATTGTCGATTCCGGGCGCACCGTTGTGCATGACTCCTTCCCCGGAATGGTGGCAGCGCGGCCCGGTGGCCGGGGTGCCCGATGCGCTGCAGCCGGTCGCGCACATGCTGCTGCAGCTGCGCGACGAAGTCCCTGCTGTGGTTGCACCGCTGGACTGGACCGCCTGGAATGCGCGGCCGGGCGGATCGGCGTCCGTCGCGTTTCATGTGCGCCATATCGGCGGCGTACTCGACCGGCTCTTCACGTACGCGCGAGGCGCATCACTCACTGACGCGCAGTTTACCGCGCTCAAGGCGGAAGGCGCGCCGCTCGACTCGGACACGCGCGACGCGTTGCTCGATGCATTGGTGTCGCAGATCGAATCACGGCTCGATGAGCTGCGGACGATCGATCCCGCGATGTTGTTCATCGTGCGCGAAATCGGTCGCGCAAAACTGCCAAGCACCACCTTCGGATGCATCGTGCACGCGGCCGAACATGGCATGCGGCATCTGGGGCAGCTCGTCGTGACGGCACGTGTGGTCGCGGCGCCGTAATCCACCACGCCATTCACACGGGTACAGGTCCCACGTATGACGCATGCGCGCGCGGGAGTTCTGATCGGGCTGATGGCCGCAACCGTTGTGGTCGGGTGCGCCAGCGCCGGCGCGACCATTGACGATGCGACGCAGCCACAGCAAACGGTCTTCACCGATCCGAACGTATCGACGATACGCACTGATGCGCCTCGGTCATCGTTGCGCACCATACCGGCGCCCGTCGCCGTGGTGCGCACCGCGGTGCAGCAGACGTTTCTCGACTACAGCATTCCGCTCTCCCTGAGCAATCCGGCGGCCGGTCAAATCGGCAATACCGACTTCTATCGTACCGGCAAGTTCATGGGACGCCCCATGGTCGAACTCGTGTCGTGCGGCAGCGGCATCTCCGGGCCCAACGCCGCCAGCTATCGCATCTACATGTCGATGCTGGCGTCGTACAAGGATGACGGGAAAGGCGGTACGCTGGTCGGCATGAACTTCACCGCGGCCGCGCGCGACGTGGCCGGCGGCGCGACCGCCGACCGGCTGCCCTGCGGTAGCACCGGACGCGTGGAGACGCTCTTCCTCGAGCGCGTGGCGGCGCTGATTCCCAAGTAGCCGTTCCATTGAGAAAAGCTTGCGTATACATCGAAAGGATCGATGGACGCTATGCTTGTGGCCGGCAGCCGTTCGTCCCTACACTCCTGTTCATGCTGTAAAAGGGAAACGGCCGCTCGGAACGCGGGCCGCTTCACGAACATGGGGAGTAGCCGCCCGCGCCGCCTGGTGCGGGGCTGATGACCGTCAAGACGAGGCACTGCCTCCGGTTGTCAGCGTACCGCGAAGGGTGTCGCCAACGGGCGATGCCCGCGCGCGGTATCGCGCGAGACCATGGCACCTGTGTGCCGTGGCTCATGTGCATTGTCGCCATGATATCCGCGGCCCACTCTCCGGGCTCGAATCGTGTACATCGTGCGAAATATCCTCGCGGCACTCCTGCTCTCGCTGGTCGTCCTGACCACCTCGGCGTCGGCACAAGGCGCGCCCCCATCATCGGGGAAACAGGCAGACGCGCGCGCGGGGCTGCGCCCGACCCGCATTGCCGTGTTCGATTCACGCGTCGTGCTCGACTCCATGCCCGAACGCAGCCGCGCGGAGTCGGAGTTGGCGCTGGCGCAGGCCCAGGCGCGTGTCAAACTGGAAGCCGCCAAAGATTCCCTTCGCGCCGCGGTAGACGAACTCGCCAAGTTCGAGCAGACGATGTCCATGCGAGAACGCGAAGCGGTCACACTCAACCTGCGCGCGCGTGAACTGCTCGTGGAGGAAACGGTCGCCCGTCTCGATCAGGACGTGCAGCGCGCGTATATCACGCTCCGCCAGCCCATGGTGGATCGCCTCCGGATGGCGGTGCGGGCCGTGCGCGAAAAAGAGGGATACGACTTGCTCATCGATCTGGCGAGTGAAGGACTGATGCTCGAAGCGAGTCCGTCCATCAATCTGACCAGTCTCGTGTTGCGTGAACTGCGGAAGCCGGTCGCCGATGCACGACAGCGCTGAGATTCACACGATCTTTCAGGACGCGTGCGCGCTGAAGGCGGAGTACACGCGCATCAACGAGCACATCGTCCGTGTGGTCTGTGCAGTCCCCTACGGGCGCGTCACGACGGTGGAGGCCATCAGCCACTTTCTGCTGGTGCCGGCGCATCACGTCACGTATCTGCTGGCGAGACGTCCGGATACTCACGTGCTGGCACCGGAGCGGCCAAGCAATTCGCCGCCGCATGTCTCGTGGCAACCGTCGGTGCCCTGGCACCGGGTGCTCGCACACCGCGGCGCCATTGGACGACCGTTCCTCGACGCCAACGGACGTACGCAGGTGCAGAATCTGATGGCCGAAGGCGTCGCGGTGGATTTTCGCGGACGGATTGGGGACTTCGACGCGCGATTCTTCGAAATCACGACCGCGTCGACGGGCGTTACGCCGAACGTCCGGTAGTACCACGTGTCGACAGTCGCCACAGACCAAGTGCCGTCGCGAGCACGGTGAGCCCAATGAGGGCGATCCCCACCTGCTGTTGTTCGCTGCGCGCGTAGCTGGTGCACAGGCGCGCGGGCGCGTCCAGATACAGCAGGCCCACCGTCGCCATCATCCAGACGCTGTTCCCCGCCACAAAGGTGCGGACGAGCGCCGACGCGCTCGCCCATGCTCGTGCCCCCACCGCGCCGGCCAAGAGTAGCGAAATCACTTTGGCGGCGTTCACGGCCGGAGACTCGATGGCCCCGTCGAGTGCGCGCGGGATCATCCACGTCATCACCAGTCCCGTCACGAACACGGCTGCGGGCAACACGGGCACGTTCCATCGCGCCCACGGCGTTTCGCGCGATAATGCCAGCAGCACTCCGCCGGTAAAGAGCAACGGCAGCTGAACGAACATGTGTAACATCATCCGCGACATGAGCCAGTCGCCGGCCACCAATGCTACCGCGACGACCAGCAGTCCGGCGCGTGTTGCATTCACGGAGTGTGGCCCGTCTGCGTCGCCGCCAACGAGAGCGCGTCTTCGACGTCGGTGATCGGCACGATCCCCACCAGGCGCCCCGTGGGAGCGACGATGTGCAAGGCGGTGTTGTGCACGAACTCCGTGCCGTCGCGAATGACCCGAATGCCGAAGGTCCGCAGCAATGGCATCAGCGCGGTGCTGTCGCGCGGCGTGAGCACCGTCCACACCGACTGGTCGGTGTGCTGGGCCAGGGCGAAGTAGCGCAGCACCCGCGGCGTATCCCACGCCGGGTCGAACGAAATGGTCACCAGACGTACGTGCGAGGCGAGGCCGCGTGCACGGATGTCACGCTGGAGCTGCTGGTAGATCCCGTTTTGCGTCGCGCACAGCGTATGGCAGCGCGTCGCGATGAAATCCACGATCACGGCGCGTCCGTCGCCTGTAAGCGGCTGCGGCACACTGTCGGCGTCGAGCAGCGTCACCTTCGGCACCAGTGGCGGATTCGCCGTGACTGCCAGGGCACGCGCCGTATCGCTCGTGAAGGCGGCGAGCCATTGCGAGGCGCCCAACGGTGCCGCAAGGCCAACGCCGAGCAGCACCAGCGATGCCATGCGGCGTTGCCAGTGCGGCGCGGTGGTCACGGCACGGAATCGAGCGCCGCGCCACCTTCCCATGACGTACTGCGCGTGCTCGTGCGTGCGCGCTCGGCCGCCACCGTTGCGGCCGAGACCGGCGAGGCACTGTTGCCAAAGCCGCTGCGCACGTACGTGGCGACGGCCGCGATTTCCTCGTCGGAGAGCGACTTCCACGCGGGCATCAGGCCATTGTAGGTCGCGCCGAGGACCTCGATGGGCCCTTGAATGCCATGCAGCAGAATTTGTACGAGCCGCGTCTCGCTCCCCGTCACCCAAGGCGAGTTGGCGAGTGGCGGAAACACGCCCGTGACGCCCGCGCCCGTGGCCTGATGACAACCCGCGCACTTACCCGCATAGACCTGCCCGCCATCGAGCGCCCCGGCCTTCGGTGCGGCAAAGCCCGCGGCGGTGCGTCCATCACCGAGGGTGGCGTCCATCTGTGGCGTGCTGGTGGCGAGATACCACCCGGACCACGCCAGCATGACAACAATGACGGCGATGAGTATGCGCGGCAGTGGCCGCACCCGCTCATTGGGATCTTCGAACTCGCGCTGTCGTGGCGGCAGGTTTTTGCGGTCCGGCGTCATGGCGTTTGCTCCTTCGCCACCTGTCGTGCCGGATAGCTGTGGTCGAGCGACAACAGATACGCGACGAGGTTCACGGCGTCTTCGGTCGCAACGACGCGAACACCCGGTGCGACAATGCCCGGCGGTAATGCCACCACGCGTTCACCGGGCTGCGCCGGACCACGCCGCTGCTCGAAGAGGAACGGGTACGCCGGCATGATCGACCCCGGTAGATATGCGCGCGGCTGATACAAATGCCCCAGGTGCCAATCGGCACTCGGCTGGCGCACGGCAATGTTGAACAGATCGGGCCCTGTGCGCATGGTGCCGAGCAGGTGCGGCGTGTCGTAGCGATAGTCGTTGGGCACCGACGGACGCCCCCATCCGCGCTGCATGTCGGGCGCAATACCGGGATCGCGCGGCTGCTGCGAGTGGCAGTAAATGCACCCATTGGCGATGTACACCTGGCGCCCCGCGATCTGCTGCGCAGTGTACGGGCGCGGAAACGGCGTGACCGCGCCGGGCTTGGTGAGGACATATGGCAAGGCGACGAGCGCGATCATCGAGACGACCACGATGACGACCGCACCAATGATGAGGCGCGTGACGTCGACGTTGCCGTGCGCGCCACCGGCGGGGGGCGTGCCCGGTTCCTTCTGCGGTGTACTCATGCTCTCGCCCCCTGCACGGGTGACGACATGGGCGTGTTCATGCTCTGCCGGCGCAGCAGCGTCGGTCCGCGGCGCGCCTCACCACGGCGCAGCAGCATGAGGCCGACGTGCACGGCAAAGACCAGGTGTCCCAGCGTCATGAGGGCACCGCCAATGGAGCGTACGAGCAGATACGGTTTGGTGATGGTGACGCTGTCCATGAACGGCTTGCTGCCGTCGAGCATGGCGAGGCCCTGCAGCCACCCGCCAATGGACAGGCCGACGAAGTAGATCGCGAAGCCCACGATGACCAGCCAGAAGTGGGCACGAATGAGTGTCGTCGACGGCCACTCCCAGTCGAGCACGCGCGGCAGGATGAAGTAGATCGCGCCGAACATCACCATCGAGAAGAACCCGTACAGCCCGAGGTGTGCATGGGCCACGGTATAGTGCGTGAAATGCGTGATCGTGTTGACGGTGCGCAGTGACTCGATCGAGCCTTGAATGGAGGCCAGCGTGTACATCATGCCGCCCACCACGATGAAGCGCAGCGTAGGCGAATAGCGTAGCGCGCCCAGGTGCTTCCAGGACGTGCGGTGCTGATTGATGGCGACGGCCAGCACGGGAATGACCATCATCATGCTCTGCACAATCGACAGCGAAATCACCCATCCCGGCACAGGACCGCCAATGAGATGGTGTCCGCCCACCTGGCTGTAGAAGAAGGCCAGACTCCAGAAGCCGATGAGCGACAGGTTGTACGAGTGAATCGGCTTGCCGAGGACTTTGGGAATGAAGTAGTAAATGGCGGCCAGGCCGATGGGCGTGAACCAGAGCCCCAGCACGTTGTGGCCGTACCACCAGTTCATCGCCGCCTGCTGCACGCCATGGTGAAGGCCCGGCCAGTTCGCGACGGTGATGAGAATGGGGAGCCACACCAGTCCGGCGGCGATGTACCACACCGACACGTACAAATGGTCGACGGTACGACGCCGCAGCGTGCGCAACAGCGCGACACCCATGAGTGTGCCGCCGATGACCAGCGGCACGTCGCAGAACCACGGGAACTCGAGCCACTCGAGCCCCGTGCTGTGGCCCGTGAGGACGGCGACGAGGCCGGCGGTGACCCCAAGGCCCCAGAGGGTGGCGCCCAGCGCGGCGGTCCGTCCACCCACCAGCGGGGTGCGCAGCAGGCGCGGCATGAGCCAGAGCGCGACGCCGAAGGCCGCCAGGCTGCACCACCCGTAGGCCACGGCATTGAGATGCGCCGGGCGAATGCGCCCGAAGGTGAGCCACGCCTCGTTCACGAGCCAATCCGGGAAATGCAGCTTGATGCTGGCAACCAGTCCGAAGATCGACGCCACGACCAGCCACAGCGCGGCGAAGCCGATGCTGAGGAGCACGGGCCAGCGTCCCGACTCGTCTTGCGTGGCGCGCTCGTCGGCTTCCTCGGGGGTGAGCACGGCAAACTCCCCGGTGTGCCCCGTGCGGGTCATCGTGTCCTGCAGCTCGTCCTGCTGCTGCACCGACGCGGCCGCGGGCTCCTCGATCAGACCGACTTCACGACTGCCGAAAATCACGCGGCTGGCACGGTCCTCGGGACCGAACAACCCCTGCGACATCGACCAGATAAACACGAACAGCGCGGCACATGAGACGAGGAACGTCACGGCCAGCAGCCCTGCCCACATACTCATGATTCACCCACGGAGAAAAGCTAAAAGTATGGACGCTACACTCGTGGCAATGGTTCCAGTGGAATCGGGATCGTGCAGTGTTCGATGCGCTCTTGCCCGGTCTGGAAGGGCCGGCGAGTATTCAGCGTGACCGAGCGCGCTCTTCCATACGTTGGCTTCCGGCCGTTCGAGACGGCCGACGCACCCCTGTTCTTTGGTCGTCGCGAGCAGTCGATCGCTCTGGTCGAGCGATTGCGGAGCACACGCTGTCTGCCGGTCATCGGCAGTCGCGGCGCCGGCACGTCGTCGCTGGTATTGGCAGGCCTCATTCCCGCGCTCAATGCCGACGCCGTGGCGCAGGGGCAGGACGAATGGGTCCGCGTCGTCACCCGTCCCGGCGATGCGCCGTTCGACAACTTCGCCCACGCGCTGCTCGCGACCACTGGCGTGGCCAGTGACACGCCGGCGCGTGCGGTCCCGCGTGATGGGGTGGCGCAGTTTGCGGCACGACTGCGCGCCGAGGGGCTGACCGCGCTACGCGAGTGGTACACCGCACGCGCGATCACCAGCACCGGACGTCAGCGGCCGGTCCTCCTCGTCGCCGATCAGTTCCACGCGCTCTTTGAAAATCAGCGACCTACCCGCCTGCCTCCCGACGATGGGGACATCGAGTTGGCGGTGCAGCAGCAGCTGGCCGCCGAACGGAGCGCCCGCGAGGCCGAATCGGCTGCGTACGTGGCGCTGTTGCAAGGCGCGGCGAGCGACCCGTCGCTACCCATCCATGTCGTGCTCACGCTGCACGCCGAAACACTCGCGGCGTGCGCGCAGTATGCGGGGCTGGCCGAGTTGGTGAATGCTCACGGGTATCTGGTGCCGCGATTGTCTCCGGCGCAGCTCACGGAGGCGATCGAGCAGCCCGCGATACGCCTGGGTGGCCGCGTGGCGCCAGCGCTGGTGCAACAGCTGCTCGCCTTCGCCCATGCGCGCGGCGCCGATTCGTACAGCGAGGTGCTGCCGTACACGCAGCATCTGCTCCGACGCCTCTGGGAACGGGGGTGCGCCGCATCGCCAGCGGGTGCCGGTGCGGTGCAGCCCGAGGTCCTGCTCGATGTGCCGCTTCTCGCCGAGATCGGTGGGGTGGACAACGCCCTGTCGCTCGACATCGAGCGCGTGGTGGGGAGCTACGATCGCGAGATGGTGTCGCGGGTGTTCAAGCGTCTCACGCAGGTGACGGCCAGCGGGCACCGCGCGCCGCGCGCGGCGCGGTGGCTCGAGTTGCGCGCGGTGGCCGCAGGAAAGCAACCCGACGCGCAGGCCCGACTCGCGGCGTTGCTCGATGCGCTCACGGGTGACGATGCGCAGGTACTGCGTCGCGCTGACGACGCGCAGCCGGACAATCCGCGGTATCTGCTGGCCAACGACTGTCTCATTCGGCAATGGCTGGCGTTGCGCACCTGGATGGACGAAGAGCGGGCACTCGGCGATTGGTACTACGCCCTCGCCGATCGTGCGTCGCGTCACGCGCGCGGGGCCGACGTGGAGCTCCTGACGCGCCCGGCGTGGCAGCTCGCGCAACAACGCCTCAACGGACCGGCGTCGGAAGCGTGGGTGTCCGGACGCTACGACGACAGCGCGGCGCCGCTTCGACTGGTGCACCATTTCGTGCAGGTCAGTCGCGATGCGCGCGTGCGAAGGAACACCACGCGCGTCGCCGTTGCCGCGTTGCTCGTGGCGGCGCTCGTGGCGGTGCGTATCACGGTCGGAATGTCTGACAGTACCGTGCGCAAGCAGCAGCTCGAAGCGGTCCTGTCGACGAGTCTGCAGCGGTTCGCGGCCACCGATCCCACCTACGGACAATTGCTCGCCGGTTTTCTCGGGGTCGAACTGTCGGAAGACTCACTGCGGGCCTCGGTGCATCGACTCGAAGAACGACCGGCCGCGCTGCTCGAAGTGCCGCAGGTTTGTGCGGTCGCCATTCTCGACAGCGCGCATGTCGTGACGGCGTTCATGAGTGGTGAAGTCACGGTATCGTCGCTGCGCGCACCGCAACGCGCGGTGGCGGTGGTGCCACGCAGTGCGAATGCGCCAGCGGTGGAGTTCGTGTATCGCGCCCGCAATGGTGCGCTGCTGCTCATCGATACCACAGGGACGCTCGAGGCGTACACGCTCTCCTCGCCAACGGCGACGGCCAGCCGCACGACCCGACAGCCGCTGCGTTCGCGCGTGCTGCACGCCGCGCGGTCGGCCGACAGCAGCACCATTGTCATGCACACGAGCGACGGCCGCTTGTTGCGGTGGCGTGCCGACGCACCAGATCGTGTCGATGTGCTCGTCGATACCGAGCAGGTTACGGCGTTCGCCTTTTCCCCGCGGGATGCCGACCGGCTCGTGTACGCCAGCAGTGGCGAGAACGCCGCGGTCGTTGTCGTGACGTCGCTGCAGGCGACGCCGCAGTTCACACGCGTGGGCGGACTCTCGTCGCGTGTCGTGCAGCACGTGGCGCTCGCAGCTGATGGACGTGTCATCGCACTCGCGGGCGACGACCTGCTCGAGCTCCGCAGCGGTGCTGACCCGCGGATCGTCGCGGCCTTTCATGGCACGACGCTGTCGGCGACCAACGACAGCGCGGCGACGGTCGTCGCGGGAACCGTTGACGGGCACGTCGAGCTGCTGCGTGCGGGGCAGGTGAGTTCCCCGATGCGCCTTGCCGACCACGCCGACTTCGTGAGCGCTATCGAGACGGGCAATGCCGGTTACGCCCTGTCGACCGCGGCCGATCATGCCATGCTCTACACGTCGCTGGCCGATCCGTCGGAGCAGTACGCGCTCGATGGGCACCGCGGGGTCGTGCGCGCCGGCCACACCGCCAGTGGTTACGGCTTGCTCGCGACCATCGACGACGACCATCGCTTGCGCGTGTGGCAGCCGGCGCCGTGGCGCCGCCGCTATCTGCTCAACGCGACGCGCAGCAGCAGCCCTGCCTGGTTCATCAGTCGGTTCGGCGATCGCGTGGTCACCACGCAGCACGATTCGTTGGTCGTCGAGCAGGACGGACGCGTACGAATGGTCGCTGCGTTGCCCGGGCCATCAACGCGTGTGCTGGCGCTCTCGCCGGCCGGCACGACAGCCATTCTCGGCGCCGATGACGGGTCGCGTTGGTGGTGGCACGAACGCGCAGGCTCGGCGATGGCTTCTGCCGACACGCTGACGGCATTACGCCCCGCCTTCGGGGCACTCGGCATGGACTTCAGCACCGACGGCGCCATTCTCATGAGCGTCCACGCGGATTCCACGGTGTCGATCCTGGATGGCAACAGCGGTGCCTCGCGAACTGCAAAGGCGTGGGGCGCGGTGCGCGTGCCGACCGCACCGCGACTCGACAGCGCCGGGGCGCAGGTGGCGTATGTCGACTCGACCGGTGTGCAGGTGCGCACCGTCGCTACCGCGCGACTGGTGCGCCGCTTCCCGCGTCGCGTGAACGCGAACACCGTGTACCATGCCCTTTTTCCCAGTGGTAAGCGTGTGCTCTGGGTGGATGACGACGGGCGCGTGTTCGTGCGTGATCTCGCATCCACGCGCGATACGCTGGTCACGCGCGCGGCGTTTACCGGCGCGCCGCGGACCACGATTGCGTCGTTCGCCACACGTCGCGACGAGTATGTCTTTGCCTACGTGACCGACCGCGGCGGACTCTTTCTGCTCGAAGTGCTCCCCACCTCCATGCGTCAGGTGGCGCTCCCCATGCGCCTGTCGAGCAAGGACGCGGTGCGCCATGTTGCGTTCGATTCCAGCGGGCTGCGCATTGTGGCCACGACGGAGTTCGGGAGCGTGCACCTGTGGGAACTGTGGTGGGACAGCAGCGCCGAAATGATGCGCGCGCGCCCTGTCATGCAGCGCGAGCACGCCCCGCGCGTGCGCCGATCGTCGGCGGTGCAGCTGGCGGCGTCGGTGTTCTCCGAAGACGGCACGCGCCTGCATTCGGTGATGGCACTGCCGGGCGAACTGTCACGACAGCGCACCTGGGAGCTCGACGCGAATCTCATTCGGCGGCGCGCGGACTCGTGGAAGACACGCTGCGTCGATTTCCGCTCGCTCTTTCGCGAGGCGTCGCGGGAGTTCGAGCGAGAGAGCGCGAGCTGTGTGTTCAACCCGGCGGCGGCGCGGCGGCCCTGACCACTACGTACTCCTCGCTCCTCGCTCCTCGCTCCTCGCTGAGAGCTCAGTACTCAGCGTGAGACGAAGCAGTGAGAGTCGAGAGCTGAGTTCTGGATAGGCGTGAGAGTTCAGCAACGCAGACGCGAGAAGCGAGGACCCGCGGTGGCGGTTGTGCTGGCTTCTCGCTTCTGCGTTACTCGACTCTCACCCCTATCCGGGCTCGCCTCTCGCCGACTGAACTCTCAGTCTCAGCGCTCGTACTCATGTCTCACGTGGCGGCTTCCATCATTTTGTGGGCCGCTCCACAACTCGACCGGATCACCAACTGCGCCGGCAGGATTTCGTGATTGGCCGGGACCGCCGTTCCTCCCGCGCGCAATGTTTCGATGAGGCGCAGGGCCGCGCGCTCGCCGAGGGCGAAGATGGGCATGCGGACCGTCGTGAGCGGCGGCGAGAGAAAACGCGTCATCGGAATGTCGTCAAAGCCCGTCACGGCGATGTCGTCGGGCACCCGGAGGTCGGCGTCCTTGACGGCCGAGATCGCGCCGATGGCCATGGTGTCGTTGGCCGCGAAGATGGCGTCGGGGCGGGCGCCGCTCTGCAGCAGCTGTGTGACGACGTCGTAGGCGGTGTCCATGCGGAACTCCCCAGAGAGCTCCGTGAGTTCGCAGTCGTCGTACCAATTCGCCACTTCGCGCACGGCGTGCAGGCGTTCACCGGCGTCTACGTTGCCGGCCGGTCCGCGCAAAAAGACGACTTTGCGATGGCCGAGCGACAACAGGTGCTTCATCATCGCGGCGGCGCCTTGAAAGTTGTTCACCGAGAGGGCGGCGAAAGCACCCACGTCGCTGCCGGCGCCCACGAGTACGGTGGGGTAGCGTTCGGCGACTTCCGCGAGGGTGGCCCGGGCGGCGACCGACGGTGACACCGCCAGAAACCCGTCGACCCGTCCGCGCATGTTGCTCACGGCGGCCGAAATCTCATTGGCTTCACGTCGGGCACTGGTGACGAGCGTCAGGAAGCCGTGCTTCTTGGCGGTCTCATCGATCCCGCGGATGAACTCGGAGAAAAACTCGCCGTAGAGCTCGGGGAGCAGGACGCCGAGGGTGCGCGTGCGGCGCACTACGACCGTGCGGGTCCCGCCGTGCGGTGCATAGCCCATTTTGTCGACCACCGAGCGCACGCGGTCGCGCGTGTCGTCGGTGACGCGCGCGGCGTCGTTGAGGACCCGGGACACGGTGGCGATGGACACACCGGCCGCTTTGGCCACGTCGCGAATGGTGGGCGTAGGGCGACTGCTCACGCGAAAGCTCGATGTTTGAGGCGGGAAACGACAGCCGCGTCGCAGACAGCGACGCGGCGGGTTCGGACCGGCTTTCCAACTTCAGTATAAATGTAACGCGTTACAGCGGTTTGTGCACGTTTTGTGCGCTGTTACATGGCCTTCTTGATGGCGGCATCGAGGTTCTGGGTGCCGCCCACACCGGTGTAGACGATCTTGCCGGTCTTGTCGACGACGACCACGTAGGAGGTCGCCGGCACGTCGTAGGCGCCGCTCACGGTGCCTTTGCGGTCGTACAGCAACTCACCCGGCAGCTTGTTGGCCGCCTGCCACGCCTTCACCCGCTCCGCCGACTGGTTCACCGACACGGCCACCGTCACGAAGCGGACCGACGTGCCGTACTTCGTGTGCGCCGCGCGCACTGAGGGCTCGAGTTGCTTGCAGTTGCCGCACCAGGTGGCCCAGAACTCCACCACCGTGGGCTGCTTGCCAAGGAAGCTGCCGAGATCGACGCTCTGGCCGGTCAGCGTTTCGAGGGGACCGCCCGGGGCTTTTTCGCCGACGGCGATACCCAGGTCCTGCGCGAGCGCGGGCGCGGCGGTCAGCGCGATGGCCGCGACGGCGGCACGGGCGTGCTGGAGGAGACGGGTCATGAGTTGGTTCAAGGGGTGCAATGAACGGGTTGGACACGGAAAACGGATGTTTGGTCCGTCGGTCTACCAGCGACGGATCTAGCCCTCAGGGGGAAGAACGCAAGCGCACAGGGAGTAGCGCGGTACCATCCACTGAAAACGCCAAAGGCAGTTGCGGTTTTGTGGACGGCACCGCGCTTCCTCCTTTCCCCTTGCTTTCTTTTTCCTGAGGGCTCGATCGGTCGTTCGTGGACCGCCGGACCAACCGACCGCAGTCCACTCAAAGCAGATCAAAAATAGACCTGCCCCATCTTCACCAAGTAGTACTCGGCCATGCCGATCATCACGAAGGCGAAGCCTTTTTTTACCGTCAGCATCCACGCACCAGCGCGTGGTAATCGCGACAGCGTCCCGGCAGATACCCCAACCAGCACCAAAAGGGTGCACATGCCGAGGGAGAAGGTGAAGAGGTAGGTGAAGCCGAGG
Source organism: bacterium (assembly GCA_027484025.1). Classification (GTDB taxonomy): domain Bacteria; phylum Gemmatimonadota; class Gemmatimonadetes; order Gemmatimonadales; family Gemmatimonadaceae; genus Gemmatimonas. Next base: position 37,847 of record JAIXTI010000148.1, on the reverse strand, counting down.
AGCGCGGACTTGGTGGTGGACACCCAGGTGAGGACCGCGGCCATGACCGGCGCGGAACAGGGGGCGGCGACCAATCCGGAGGCGGCGCCCATGATCAGGGCGCCGGCGGCGCGTCCGCCCGTCCCAGCGTTCGCGGCGCGCTGCATGATGGCCGACGGCACGCGCACCGGAATGACATCGAGCATGGAGAGTCCCGCGAGCATGAGCAGGTTGGCCATGACGAAGAACGCCCACGGGTTTGCCGACACCGTCCCGAACATCGTGCCGGTGAGCCCGGCCAGCAGTCCGAGTCCGGCGTAGACGCTCGCCAGTCCGGCGACGTACAGCATGGAAAGTCCAAGTGGCCGCCACCGTGACACTATGGTGGCTCCAGACTGTTCCGATGATGATTGGCCGCCGACGATCGCTGCGGTAATCGGGATCATCGGGTACACGCAGGGCGTGAGGCTCGTGAGCACTCCCGCGCCGAACAGGAACGGGAGCGCCGCGGCAGGATTGCCGGAGAGCTGAGCCGACAAGTCGGAGATCTGAAGCAGGAGGGCAGGCATTGCCCTTCATACGGGCTTGGGGGCGGGAGCGTTCCCGACAAGTCGGTTCCAGCGCGCCTGCTGTCTAGAACGCTGCCGTCTGCCTGTCTCGGCGCGATGCTGAGGGACCGCGCCGAGACGGCGGACGGCAGGAACTACAGACGGCAGGCGCGCAGTAACCGCTGCTCAGCCACCCGCCGCCTGCCGCCGCTCGGCCCGGTCGAGCAGGTCGAAGAAGGCCAGCAGCAGATCGTAGTCCAGTTCGCGGCCGGCCTGCAGTCGCATGTGGTGTAACGTCCGGGCGCGCGGCCACGCGGCGCGGTACGGGCGCTCGGTGCTCAGCGCGTCGTACACGTCGCACACCTGCACCAGCCGGCTCACGTAGTGCGTGCGCCGAGGGAATTGGAACGTGGGGTAGCCGCCTTCGCCGTTGGCCCACACGTGGTGCTCATAGGCGACAATGGCGGCGAGCGCATGGCCTTCGCCGCGCTCGCCGAGGAGCTTGGCCCCTTCGGCCGAATGGGTGCGCATCAGGTCGCGCTCGCTGTCGGTGAGCGTCCCGTTCTTGCGCAGCAGTGACTCGGGGAGCCTCACTTTGCCGATGTCGTGCAGCAGGGCAGCCGTTCCCACGGCGCGTACATCGCGCGACGCAAAACCCAGCGACTCGGCGAGCCCCATGGCCAGCATCGATACGTTGCAGGCATGCACCGTGGTGTACTGATCGACCGACTTGAGCGAAATGAGCGGAATGAGCGTGTCGTGTTCGGCCTGCATGGACAGCGACAGGCCGCGGATGACGGCCTCCACGTCGCCCATGGGCACGCGCCCCTTCGCGGCGGTACTCGACGTAATCCACGTCATCGTTTCGAGTTCTTCCTGCAGGCCGCCGGCCACGAGGGCGTCCATGAAAGCGCTCTCCTCGCTCTCCTGACGGCCAGCTACGGAAGCTCCCGATGTGCTGTTGTCCTCGGGCGCGTCGCTGAGCAGCGCGACCGGTCCCAGGCGAATGCCCGGGAGCGACACCATCTGCGTGACCGGGGTGCCATGCGGGCCGGCCGCCGCGTAGAGCGTGTCGAGCAGCGCCGTCATGACGTCCTCGTTGGGGACGGTCCCATCGAACTCGAGGCGCTGCACGCCGGCGGCCCCGAGCCGCTGCCCGAGGTCACCGGCGCGCAGCTCGTGCAACGCCTGCAGCCCCACAATGACATCGCCGTCGAGGAACGTCAGGCGCAGCGGATGCACGACGGCCAGTGCGGCGGCGAGCCGCTCGTGGGCGCGCGTGCGGCTGATGCCGCGCGACGGATGCCCCGTCCCGTACAGCGACATCGACGCCAGTGCCTGGCCAAGGGCGGTCAGAAACTCGGCCACCAGCGCATGGTGGTGCGCCACCCCGGACGACGATTCCGCACTCATCGACTGGTGCGGGGTCTTGCTCCACGGGTTGCTCATCGCGTCTCTCCCACCATGCCGGCCTTACGGGCGAGCACGAGAACCGGTGCGGCCAGCGGATCGGTGGCGAACGCCGTGGCCAGCACGTGCACGGCGGCGCGCACCGTTTCGCTGGTCGGCGCCATCTTGGTGGAGCCCGTGAGTCGCGCCCGACGCGTGCTGTGCGCGATGAGCCAGGTGCGCACGTCGGCGTGTCGCGTGCCGCCCACGGCGCGCACGGCTTTCTCGCGCAACTCCACCGGTACCGTCTCGCGCTCGGCCAACGCCAGCAGGCGCGTCGCCACGTCGACCGGAAGTTCGTCCTTACGCTGCGCGAAGGCGACGTCGATCGCGGCCTGTTGTACGTCGTCGGATTGATCGTCGAGCGCACGCCGGAGCGCGGCGGCACGTACCGACGGAATACCCGCCAGCAGGCGGATGGCCTCGCGCCGCACCGCTGCGTGCTCGTGACGCTGGAACAGGAGCAGCGGCCCGACGGCGAATGACGACGGCAGGTCAGGGGTGGCGAGCAGCAACTCGCGCAGCAATGCCAGCAGATTGCGCGCGAGGAACCACGGCATGGGTTCCGCCATGCGCGCGCGCACCGCCTCGGCAATGCTGATGTTCATCGTGCGCAGCCGGTCAAAAATGAGCCGGCGCCCGGCGCGGGTTTCGCACCGTTCGAGGGCGTCGATGAGCACCGCGGCGACATCTTCGTGCGTGGCGTCGAGCAACGCCTTCGCGGCCGCGCTGTCGAGCGGGGTCGCCAGCAACGTGCGCGAAATGGCCGTCGGGGTCAGCGTCATCTCGCGCAGCTGCCGCTTGGTCGACTCGCTCTTCGCGCGATCGGCCCACGCCAGCACGGCGCTCGAGTGGCCGTTGTCGGCGAGCTTCTGCACGGCCACCGTGGTATCGGGGGCGACGAAGTCGAGTTCGCACGCCATCTGGACCAGTCGGGCGGCCTCCTGCGACGCCGAGTCGAATTGGGAGGCGCTTTCGCCCGTTGGGGCGCCCTCGCGCGCCGTCCATTCGGCCAGCGTATCGAGCAACGCGGCGTGATCGACCGGGTTGGGCTGCCCACCTTCCCAGCCGCTCACCAGTTCGGCGGCGGTCTCGCGCAGCGCCTCTTCGGCGGCCTCCTTCCGACGGCCGCGGAAGTGCACGGACATCTTGGACAGCAGACGCAGCATGTGCGGTGACATGTCCTCGCCCGAGGCCGTTGCCGCCGCATGGAGCCATCGCACCACGGCCGCCGCCGGGAGCACATTCACCACGTTCTGCACGAGGCGCTGGCGTTCCGCCCGGCCGGCTACGCGCAACGTGGCGATGATCGCGCCCTGCTCGGTGGCCGACAGGAGCTCCTGGAGTCGTTCACCAATGGTTTCGCGGACCGCGCGCGGCGCGAGCGAGACGCCGTCGGCCAGCGTGTCGAGCGCCTCGAAGGCGCGTTGCGCAATGGCCTCGTCGGTCGATGCGTCGGCCAGCGATGACGCGAGTCCGGTGGGTGACACGGCCTCGCTGGCATCATCGCTCTCACCCACCGATCCCAACATGCGCTCGGCCAGCGCCCGCCACAGTTGCGCGCTTTCGGTGCGGCTCGTTTCGGCATCGGCCAGTCCAAGCTGCTCGTAGTCGATGCGCCCGAGCGCGATGCCACTGATGATCGGCAGCGGGTCCTGGAGCGTGGGGTCGTTGAGGCGGCGGGAGAGCAGGCGCACCAGCTGCGTCACCGCCTCGACGGTCACGCCCCGCTGCAGCTTGATCGCCCCGATGCCCATCCCGTGCAGTCGGGTCGCCAGGTCGCGCACCACGGTGCTCGTGGCCGGCAACACGACGCCGTCGAGCAGGAGTTCACGGTTGGCCACGCCAAGGGCGAGCGACGGCTCCCCGGACAGGTGGGCGGTGAGGGCCGCGGTCAGCGCCTGGTCCGCCTGAACGGCCATGGGATGCCCGTCGGCGTACGATCGCCGGCGGGCAATGGCCATGGCCAGTCGGGACAGGATCGACTGGACCGTGGTGGGCACGGCGGGAGACGAGGCAGCGGCGGACATGATTGGTAAATCATATATCGGCCGGCGCATACGTGTTCTACAATGCCTGGAAAAAACGCGTTCCCTGTGGGGCTCCAGTGGCGACCGGGTCGGCCCCGGGGCGTACGACGGCGCCGTGGCCGTCTGGGCAGGCTTCCGTCGCCGCCTAGATTTCGCCCCGTAGTCCGCTGCCATCCGGGCGGCGGCGCATTCTCTTCTGTCTCCGTGTCCATGGCTCCGCAGTTCATTTACGTCATGAAGGCGCTGCGCAAGGTCGTTCCGCCTTCGCGCATCATTCTCGACGACATCTGGCTCTCCTTCTATCCCGGCGCCAAGATCGGCGTGCTCGGTCCGAACGGGGCCGGTAAGTCGTCGCTGCTGCGCATCATGGCGGGCGTGGACACCGAGTTTCAGGGCGAGGCGTGGGCGCACAAGGGCACGCGCATCGGCTACCTGAGCCAGGAGCCCGAGCTCGACCCCACGCTCGACGTGCGCGGCAACGTGGAACTCGCGGTCAAGGCGCAGCGTGACGCGCTCAACGAGTACAACGAGATTTCGATGAAGTTCGCGGAACCCGATGCGGACTTCGACAAGCTGATGGACCGTCAGGCGAAGCTGCAGGAGTACATCGATCAGCACGATCTGTGGAATCTCGACAACAAGATCGACGTGGCGATGGACGCGCTGCGGTTGCCGCCGGGTGATGCCGATGTGACGGTGTTGTCGGGTGGTGAAAAGCGTCGTGTGGCGCTCTGCCGCATTCTGCTCGAAGAGCCGGACATGCTGCTGCTCGACGAACCCACGAATCACCTCGACGCCGAGTCGGTGGCGTGGCTGGAGCATTACCTCGAGAAGTTTGCGGGGACCGTGGTGGCCATCACCCACGATCGATACTTCCTCGACAAGGTGGCCAAGTGGATCCTCGAGCTCGATCGCGGCAAGGGCGTGCCGTACGAGGGGAACTACTCGGGGTGGCTCGAGCAGAAGCAGGCGCGGTTGGCGCTCGAAGAGAAGCAGCAGAGCGCGCGTCAGAAGACGCTGCAGAAGGAACTCGAGTGGGTGCGCATGTCGCCGCGCGCGCGTCAGGCCAAGAACAAGGCGCGTTTGCAGGCGTACGAAGATCTCGCGAGCGAAGCGCAGAACGATCGCGTGATGTCGAACGAAATCATCATTCCGCCGGCGCCGCGTCTGGGTAACGATGTGGTGCGCGCGAAGGGACTGAAGAAGGCGTTCGGCGACAAGCTGTTGTTCGAGAACCTGAACTTTGATCTGCCGCGTGCCGGCATCGTGGGGATCATCGGCCCCAACGGTGCGGGTAAGACGACGCTGTTCCGTATGATCAACGGCTTGGAGACGCCCGAGGGCGGCGAGCTGACGATTGGCGAGACGGTGCAGATCTCGTATCAGGATCAGCAGCGCACGCTCGAAGGGAAGCGCACGGTGTGGGAAGAGATTTCGGGCGGACGCGAAATGATTCCCGTGGGCAAGCGCGAGCTCAATTCCCGCGCGTATGCCGCGAGCTTCAACTTCAAGGGCGCCGATCAGCAGAAGCTCACGGCCAACCTGTCGGGTGGTGAGCGGAACCGGTTGCACCTGGCCAAGACGGTGATGCAGGGCGGCAACCTGCTGCTGCTCGACGAACCGACGAACGATCTCGACGTCGATACGTTGCGCGCGCTCGAAGAAGCCGTGATCGACTTCTCCGGCTGCGCCGTCATCATTTCCCACGATCGCTGGTTCCTGGATCGTGTGGCGACGCACATTCTGGCGTTCGAAGGTGACTCGGAAGTGGTGTGGTTCGAGGGGAACTACGGCGCGTACATCGAGGACCTGAAGAAGCGGAAGGGTCCCGATGCGGACCAGCCGCATCGCATCAAGTACAAGAAGTTGGTGCGGTGACCTGAACGCGAGGCCCGGTCGAGCGACTTGCTCGGCCGGGTTCTTCGTTTGTCACGAGAGCGGTCCCCGAATCGTCGATCAGCAGCGACAAACGTGGCTGATCGTTGAGCGAATGGCGGAGGGAATACATGACACGATTGGAAACGGGATGTTGTGCGGAGCGAGTGTCGTGCGCATGACCATTTCTTGGGGGTGGGCGCTCGCGGGACTCTGTCTCGGCGGATGCGCGGGGCGGCAGGTGGCGACGCCACAGGTGACTTCCGATTGCCCGCGATCTCCCGAGGCTACGGCGGTGCGTACCGATTCCGTTCCGCTCTCGCGATTGACGGGGCGCTTCAGTCTGGTGCTGATCGACACGGTGAATCGCCAGCTCCCGCCAAACATAGATACGGTTACTCTCGGGCCACCCGACATCGCCTACATGGCGGCACTCGAGGCGCAGGCGACACGATGGGGATTCGTCACGAAGCCCGTGGGGCCGGCACGCACCAACTCGCGCACGGGACCCATGGAGTACCGGACTGATGGGAAAGAGATGGTGACCGGAACCTGTGCACCGTTGCGCTGCATGGATGAATCTCCCACGTACTTCACCTTTCGCTTCCTCAGTCCGCACAGTATTCGCGGGGAGTGGGGAAATGGTATGACGGGGATTGCGATGCTGGCCGACCCAAAGACCGGTCGCCGGCTCCCGCCGCCCGCTGGAGTGTTCTGCTTGTTGCGACTTTGACTCTCTCTTCGCGACCAACCACTACACACTCGCAATGTTCGTCAGCGCACAATTCCGATGTGCCAACGAGAAGCTCATCGATCTGGCGACGCTCGAGCCGATGCTCGCAGCCGCGGCGTACGCGTGCGGGCCACTGGCACTTTCGTACTACTTCACGGAAACGACGACCGGGAATGTCGGCCATGCACGACCGGCATCGACACCGGAGAATCTGGTTCGCTTGTGGAATCGCAAGACGACCGTGATGCTCCATCTCCTTTCGTCACCGCGTTCCGATCAGGGACCCTTTGCCTCGGTGTATTTCGGTCGGTCGGACCGCCCGGGCGGCGAAGTCCCTCCTACGGCTGGCGAAGTGGGGTGGCTTCGCAGTGTGACGGATGAGGAGCACGCCAACCTTCTGCTTGGCGTCAAGCGGGCGTTTGTATTGGCTGATGGGTGGAGCGGCCATCTCCATGCGGCAACCGACGAGATCCTGGCTACTGCCGAGCTCGGATTCACGGGCATGAGTCGATGGAGGCCCTTCCCCGACGAGGGAGTCGACGGCGCCCGCGACGCGGAGACGATCAAGCGCTGGTACGAGTGGCAACATCCCGAGAATACCAATGACCGCATCGAGATACTGCGGTCCGTGCGGTCGCATATCGGCCCACGTGTACGCGGCACATACTGGGGCACGCTGCTGGGGCCCGCCCTCGTAGCGGAGCTGGGAGGCATCGCACGCATCATCCGCGAGGCGCCCGTGGTCGTCGCAGAGCCACTCGGCAACGGTGGCGCCTATCTCCAGCTCACGCCGACCCCCGAGCCCATCACCACCGTTGCCATGCAACGCGGGCTGCTGGAGCTCGAACGCTTTCTGGGACCGGTGCTCGTGCCGACGCCGCCATACTGGGCGACGCGGGGCGCCGAGCGATAGGCCGCGGGCCGGATGCCGTGACATTCATCGTCACACGTATTGGTCAATTTCGCTGAAACGCCCCGCCGTGCCGTGGCGTAGGTTGAGGCATGATCAACGCCCAACCCTCGCCGCCACCGGCGCCCCCCGGTGAGATGAAGATTCAGATCGGCACCAACGGCCGCATGACGGTTGTGCCCCAGGGGGACGCGGAAACGACCGCGGCCCTCACGGTGCAAGCGCAGATGCTCAAGGCGCGCGTTGCGTCGCTGACCAAGGAAATCGAGGCCGTCAAGGCAGAGATGAACGCGCCGGGCTCCGCGCCGCTCATGCCGTCCAATCAGCTGCGGCTTACGGGGCTCGAGGGACGCCGCACTGACGCCGAGGAAGCGCTGGAGCGCGTCGAGAATGAGTTGGCGGGGGTCGGATCGCAGCCGACGTTCACGGAGATTGGGGTGCCGCCGGATCTTCCTGGCATCCCCTTCGATCCCAACTTGTCGTCGGCGCAGGAGAAGATCTTCATTGCGGCATTAACAGCCATTGTGTGCATCGGCATGCCCATCGCCATCGCGGTCGCGCGTCTCATCTGGAAGCGCACCACGACCCGCCCAGAGGCCGCTGCCACCCCCGACGACGCCCGGCGCCTCGAGCGCGTCGAACAAGCGGTCGATACCATCGCCGTCGAGATGGAGCGGATGTCCGAAGGACAGCGCTATGTGACGAAGCTGCTGGCGGAGCGTGCGGAGCGTGGAGGAGAACCGGTGGCGGTTCCGCTGGCGCGGACTACCGACGAATCGGGGAGACGCTGAGTGTTGCGCTGATGCCGTGGCTCAGGGGCACACCTCGATCAGTCGCTCTCGCGGTCCTCACGTTCGCCGTCGTCGCGTGTGGCAGCGAGCCGCTCGTGTCGCCCACCACGCCAACGTCCACCCGACAGGCGTGTGCGGTTGCGAACTCGTTGTGTGCGGTGCGCATCGAAGTGACACCGGGCCGCTTTGTGCGCAGTTATCAGAGCTTTTCGTTGGGCGCCGGCGATTCGCTGGTCACGCAGGCCGTTGTAGTGGTGCATGGCACCGATCGCAATGCCGACGACTACTTCGCGACGACCATGGACGCCGCGAGGTTGTCCAACCGAGTCGCTAGTACGATCGTCATCGCGCCGCGCTTCATCACTGCCGATGACAGTCCGGTCAGTGACGAACCCGTATGGACCAGCAGCGGGTGGCGGCAGGGCGATCTGTCGAGCAGCACCGGACCGTTGCCACGCATCAGCGCGTACGCGGTCGTCGACAGCATCGTCGCCGCGCTGGGGAATCGCGCGCGATTCCCGCGGCTGACGCGCATCATTATCGCGGGACATTCAGCGGGCGCGCAGTTCGTGCATCGACTTGCAGCAACGAGTCGTACCGCGACGCTCACTAGCGGCATCGCGGTACAATTCGTTGCCGCGAACCCGTCGACGTGGCTGTACCTCGGCCCCGAGCGCGCTAATGGCCGCACCTTCACGGTACCCGCATCACGTGTCGATTGCGCCGACTACGATGACTGGCACTACGGATTGCAGAACCGCAACACCTACGCCAATGCACCGTCCGCGGCCGCAGTCCGGCAGAACCTCACCCAACGCGATGTGACAGTCTTGATGGGGACCGCCGATACACTCACCGCCGACCTCGACGTGAGCTGTGGGGCCAATCTGCAAGGTGCACGGCGGTACTCGCGCGGGCTCACGCTCATGGACTACATGAACACCGTGTACCCCGGTCATGGGCACAAGCTCGTGACCGTGACCGGCGTCGGTCATTCGAGCAGCGGGATGTTTACGTCGGTCAACGGTCGGCGGGTGCTGTTTCCGGAGTGAGGTAGTCGTATTGTCGTGTTGGTTGGTGCTGTTCGGACGTCTACGCGATTCCGTTCAGTGCAACCGCACCACTGGCACGCCGACGTACACGCCACCGGCTTCGAGCGTCGTGAATTTCGGGACAACTGATAACGCACCGACTTGCACATCAGCACCGGACTGTACGCCGATACCCACCACGCTGCCGATACCGACAAGGGTGTTGCGGCCGAGTCGCACCGAGGCCGTTCTCAGGATGCCGCGCTCGACCACATGACCCGACACGTGAGCATCGGAGCCGATGACCACGCCGTCGGCAAACTCGAGCAGGTTGTGGTCCATCAGCGAGAGGCTGTTCACCCACACGTTGCGCCCGAGTCGCGCGCCGTTGAGACGCATGTACCAGTTCCAGATTGTCGTCGAGCGGAATGCCGGACCGGCGAAGATGCGCACCACATGAATGGTCATGAGGTAGCGTCCCCAGTGCAGCACCGGCCAGCTGTACTCGCTGAGCGGCAGTTCCACATTGGCCGGCGTGCGCCAACCCAGCGCCTTCGTGGCAAGTGCGGAGTACAGCATGAGCGAGCAGGCGCACATCAGATACACCGGCACGAAGGCCAGTGAGGCCAACGCCAGTCGAGGCCATGTGGACAACGACCAGGTTGACTGCCAATGTATGAACAGCACTGCAGGCGCGAGTGCGAGGCCGGTGATGATCGTTTCCACGAACACCACCGACACCGCGGCCCACAGAAACCGAGCCCTACCATGCGAGGTCGCAGTCATTGAGTCTGGCGCATGAGGAAACGGGGCGTGCACCGGAAGACGAGCGAGAGCGCATCGTTCCCGCGGTGCACCACCCTGAACATTGTCATGTTCAGGGCGAAGGGCCACCACTGATCTATATCCCGGGTCTCGACGGCACGGGGCTGTTGTTCTACCGGCAGGCGCGGCTGCTGGCCCATCGGTTTCGCGTGATCACCTTCCGGCTCCGTGATGATGCGCTCAGCATGGACAGTTTGGTGGGCGAGGTGGCGCGCCACCTGGATGAGGCGGTGCCTGATGGTACGCCGGCAATCGTGGTTGGCGAATCGTTCGGGGGGGCATTGGCCATGAGCTTCGCGCTGGCGTATCCGCAACGCATCAGCGCGCTCGTGATCCTGAATTCATTCTCGCGCATCACGCCGAAGATCAAGTTGTTCGCCGCCATCACCGCCGCGAGCATCGTACCCTGGGGCACCATGCGGATCGTTCGGCGGCTCACGGCGTCGCGACTCCACTCGTCGCACACGCATCGCGACGAGATCAAGCGCTTTCTGCTGCTGACCCGCGCCACGACGCGACGCGGCTACATCAACCGGCTGCGCATCCTGACACACTACGATCTGCGTTATCAGCTGAAAGATATCCGCGTGCCTACGCTGTTCCTCGCCGCCGATGAGGATCACCTCATCCCATCGATGGAGCAGGCCACGTACATGTCAGCGCGCGTTCCCAACGCCACCATGCGTGTGTTGCACGGTCACGGCCATGGCTGCTTCTTGGCGCCTGATCTCGACCTCGATGCACTCCTAAAGGAGTGGGGAAACCGGTAAGTCGCGCGCTTGTGTCTCGCTCGCGCCCGGCTAGCTCGACGTCAATGGATTGGACCAGCGTAACCCGCGAAACCGCGCGAAGTCGGCATCGGCTGATTCCAGCTCGGCGCCATGCTCGATGGCCAGCGCGGCGAGATGCGCATCGGTGCTCAGGTTGCCCGCGCTGCCGCTCTCTGCAAGCAACGCCCGCAGAATGCTCCAGTGATGTTCACCGGGGACGATGAGCTCCACATTGGGATGGGCGAGCCATTCGTCGACGAGTGCCATGGCACGCGATGGTGGAATGGGCGTCTCGAACACGCGACCGCTGGTGACGAGACGCAGAAAGCCCAGCACCACCGCCCAACTCAGCCCGATCGTTTCGTCGCCGCCCAAGCGCGCTTCAAGCCAGTCACGTGCCGCTGCGTGTTGTGGTGCATCGCGGTTGACGGCATAGATCAGCAGGTTGAGGTCGGCGACACGCATCAGCGCGGTATCACTTCCGCAGGTGCAGCTCGCGCACGTGCTCTTCATCCTCGAGCACCGCGGCCAGCTGCAGCGCGTGATCGAGATTGGCCTTCGGTGCACCCAACGAAACGGTCGGCACGCGATACGCGGCCACCGGTTCGGCAATCCGCGCGGCGAGGCCCGCGCGGATGACACTGTTGAGCAAGGCCTTCACCGATGTGCCACGGCGCACCGCTTCCAGGCGGAGCTGCTCGAGGAGCTTCGGATCGAGGTCGACGGTGGTGCGCATGAGGTGATGCTAACGCATCAGCCTAATGATGCCAAGGCATCATCAACGGCGGAGGCGCCTGCCGGGTACTATCATTGCCCGATCGCCCGCCGCTTTGCCTCCCACCCTCCGAGAGGTCCCTCGATGTCCCGCGCCCTTCGCGCCCTCGCCGTTGGAATGCTTTTCCCACCAACGCTTCTCCCCGCGCAGTCCACGGCCGCCCAAGGCGCCTCCGACCCGCGTGTAGCCGCCCTCGTCGCGAGTGTGTCGACCGAGCGCCTGCAGGCGACGGCCACCAAGCTCGCCAGCTTCGGTACCCGCTCCACGCTCTCCGACACCCTCTCGACGACGCGTGGCATCGGCGCCGCGCGCCGCTGGATCTTCGAGGAGTTCCGCAAGGCGAGCCCCAAGCTGCAGGTCGCGTTCGATCGCCACATGCTGCCGAAGCAGGGGCGCATTACACGCGACGTCGAGTTGGTGAACGTCGTGGCCATCCTTCCGGGAAAAACCGATCGCCGCATTTACATCTCGGGGCACTACGACTCGGTGAATCCGCGCGGCAACGCCCCCAACAATCCGGGCGCCGGCGCGGGTGCACGTACGGGTGCTGCCGCCGGCGCGGCTGGTGGCGACGCGCAGATGCGCGCCGAGATGGACCACAATGCCGACGCGCCCGGCGCCAACGACGACGGGAGCGGGACGTCACTCACCCTCGAACTCGCGCGCGTCTTTGCCAACAGCGGGCTCGAGTTCGATGCCACGCTGGTGTTCGTCACGTGGGCCGGCGAAGAGCAGGGGCTCATTGGCGCCATGGTGCACGCGCAGAACCTCGCGGCGGCCAAGTCGACGGTCACGGCCAACTTCAACAACGACATCGTCGGCAGCAGCCTCGGCGGCAACGGCATCATCGACGCCGAGAGCGTGCGCATCTACTCGCTCGGTCCCGAAGACTCGATGAATCGTTCGCTGGCGCGCTATATCGCGAGGATTGCCGGCATCTATGTGCCGTCGCACACGATTCGGCTCATGGCGCGCGAAGATCGCTTTGGTCGTGGTAGCGATCACTCGTCGTTCACCGCGTTCGATTTCCCGGCGGTGGTGTTTCGCGAGGCCAACGAGAACTACCAGCGGCAGCACAACGCCGAAGACAAGCCGGAGGGGATGGACTTCCGCTATCTCGCGCAGAATACGCGTGTGAATGCGGCTGCGGCGGCATCACTTGCGCTCGCGCCCTCGGCGCCGAAGGTCACGACGGGCGGCGGTACGCCGACGATCAGCCGCGGGACGTCGGGCTATGACGCCGCACTGCAGTGGGAAGCGTCACCGGGCGCGGCCGGGTATCGCGTGTACTGGCGCAACACGTGGAACAACGATTGGGAGCGTTCGCAGTACGTCGGGAACGTCACGCGCTTCCAGCTGCCGAATGTGTCGATCGATGACTACGTGTTCGGCGTGGCGGCGGTGAATGCGGACGGCCACGAGAGTCTCATCAGTGCCTACGTTTCCGCCAATCGTCGCATGCAGGAAGTGCAGGTCAAGAAGTAACGTCGGACGATGGTTGACTGGAACGACGAAGGGCGCCCCCGTTTTCGGGAGCGCCCTTCGTATTTATGGTCGAACAGGGCTACATCGTGCGCTTACTTCGACGCTGCTGCGAGTCGGCGGATTTCACCGGCCATCGCACGCGTGCGTGCCGCGTCCTTGGCACCGGCGACGTCCTTGGTGACCTCAGCCGCGAGCGCCGTCAGCGCCGCCGCACGGGCCGCGCCCGTCTTCGCTTCCGCGGCGGTGAGCGCGGCGTCGATGGCCGACGTCCGCGCCGTCGCGAGGCCCTGACCGCGTACCAGCTGGTCGAGGTACGACCGCACCACCACGAAGGCAGCCGGCCACACCATCTTGGGCTGGCTCTGCGGGTTGTACTCCGTGTACGTCACCAGCTTTGCCGCGGCGATTTCGTTGGCGGTGAGCTCCGCACTCGGCGTGAGCTCGAGAATGTCCATGCCGCGGTCGAGTTCCGACGAGAAGATGAGGCCGTTCCAGTAGTACGCGCCCCACGAGCCACCGATGACGTTGCCACCACCGCGCACGTTGGGGTTGGCGCCCGCCGATGCCGCCGACGGCACGTCGACGGGACGCGGCGGATCGATGGAGCCGCGGTCGAAGTAGCCGACTTCGAAGGCCTTGTCGGCATCGCTGAAGTCCATGATGCTCACGCCGCCCTGATACCAGCCCTGCACGTAGAGGTCACGGCCCGGCACGGGGATGATGCCACCGTTGTGCGACACGCAGTTCTCTTCGGCGGCCTGCGCCGACGGCAGCTTGAAGTACGCGCGCTGCGCCTGCTTCTTCTTCGCGTCGAGCGTGATGACGGTGTTGCCGCCAAGCTCGATCATGCTGGAGGCCTGGCACATAGGGCCCGTGCCGCCGCCCCATTCGTCGGTCTGAATGAGCTTCTTGCCGTCGTTGCTGAACGCGGCGGTGTGTCGCCCCTGATAGTTGTTCGTATCGGCGAGTGCGTCGATGCGGAACGGCTTCTCGGGGTTGCTGATGTCGACGAGAATGGAGTGCGTGGAGCACGACGCCGCGAGCAGGTTGAGCGCGGGATACGCCGTCACGTCGTGGCAGTTACGCGGACCATCGGGCATGCCGGCGACCGGCGCCGGACGCGGCCCCCGACCCGCTGCGCGCGGATTGACCGGCTCGCAGAACTGCTTGCACTCGCCCGCGCCACCGAGACCCGTGAAGATGCGCGCACCAGGAATGACTTCGGCGCGCTCGGGGTGATCGAGCGCGACCTTGATGATGTCGAGCTGATAGAGCGAGTTGGTCGGATCGGCCGGATCGTTGCCGTTCTTGCAACCGGCGAGTTCCGTTTCCGGACGCGCGGCCTGCTGTCCTGACACGTACAGGTAGATGATGTTCTTGTTCGTCGGGCTCGGCACGAGCGTGTGCGTGTGCGAGCCTTTGCACGTCTGCACGTTCTTGATCAGCTTGGGCGCCTTCGGATCGCTTACGTCGAAGATGCGCACGCCGGCCATGTGATCTTTGGGATCCTTCACGCCGCCGTCGCCGCAGTCGTTGCGGTTGCCGGGCCCTTCAGCCGACAGGAAGAGCAGGTTGCCGTAAATGGTGGGGTCACCCTGCGACGTAATGCAGCGGACGGCCGCGGTCATCACCGGCTTCGCGGGGTTGGTGATATCCCAAATGGTGAAGCCGGCGAAGTTGGCCTGATAGACGTAGTTGCCGCGGAAGGCGAGGTCGGAATTGATGAACGTGAGCCCGCGCGCGGTGTCGAACTGCGCCGGCTTCTGCACCGTCGAGACGAGGCGCATGTTCTTTTCGGCCACACCCGCATCGTAGCGGCCGGGCTTGAGGGTACTGCGAGGGTCCTTGTTGCTCGGGAACGTCTGGGCCGATACGAGCATCGGCGCCGCGACGGTTGCGGCAAGGAGAAGCAAGCCACGCATTACGCGCATGGGGTTACGTCCGGTGGTGGAGGGGAAACGGGGGGAACAGGGGAGCACGAGAGTCATTTGGCGGGCAACTGCGCCAGCAAGCGCTTCATGATGCCGATCTCGGCGGTTTGCGCCGTCACTACATCGTTGGCGAACACATTGGCGTCGACTTCCTGACCGGCGCCCGGTGTCTTGAACAGGTCATCCACCATCTTGATGGCGCCCGCGTGGTGCTTGATCATGCCATTCAGGAAGAGGCGATCGAACGCCGCGCCTTTGGCCTGACTCATGGCCTTGAGTTCGTCGTCAGTGAGCATGCCGTCCATTCGCATGTCGTGCCACGACGAGGTGTCCGGCGCGAATTGCTGGTAGCGCCGCAGCCAGTCCTGCATGATCTGAATCTCCGGCACCTGCGACTGATCGATCTTGCGCGACAGCTTGAGGAGCTGCGCGTTGGTGCTGTTCGTCTCGGCCATCTTGGCCATGACGATCGCCTGGGCATGGTGCGCGATCATCCCCTGCATGAACTCCACATCAGCCTTCGTGTAGAGCGCCCCCTTGGGGATCACGATCTCGGGCCCCATGCGGTGCATGCTGTGGTCCATGCTGTGCTGCGCCCACGCCGGGGTGGCGAGCAGCAGGCTCAGCGCGGCGCTGGTAATGACGGATCGAAGGGCCATGGTACGAACTCCGGTGTTGAGCGGCCGGGCCGGGGGACGGCGTGAGCCGGGCGCCCCGGTCGGGGGATAGTTGGACGTTACGGCTTGGCGCACGGCTGCACCAGTAAAACGGCCGGACCGGCCAGACCGTTTAGGGGAATGCACGAGCTCTCCGGCCCACGACAAGCGTCCGTCCCGTAGCTTATGGCCGGTCGGCGCTCGCTCGCCGCGCCCGCCCCCCGACGGCTGCACCCACCTCCTGCCCGTATCGCACATGTCCCGCGCCCTTCTCGCCCTGTTGCTGGCTTGCACGCCCGCGGCGGCGCTCTCGCAGGCCCAGCCCGTGCCGGTCACCTCGGCCAAGCCGGGGTGGAAATGGACGATGGACAGCGTCAACAGTGTGGTGAACGAGGTGCGCGCCGGCCGGTCGCTCCAGCCAGCGGCGTGGCCCAACGGCGCGAAGGTGGCGGTGCTGCTCTCGTTCGATGTCGACAACGAAACGATTGCGATTCGCTATGGCGAGCCCACGGTGGGTTCACTCGCCGAAATGCAGTACGGCGCGCGTGTGGGGCTGCCGCGCATCATGCGCCTGCTCGACAAGCACAAGATTCCGGCGTCGTTCTTCATCCCGTCGGTGAGCCTCGCCATCACGCCGTCCATGGCAGGGCTCATCAAGAAGAGCGGGCGTCATGAGTTTGCCGTGCACGGATGGATTCATGAGCTCAACATGACGCTCCCCGATTCCGCTGAACGTGCGCTGCTCACCAAAGCCGTCGCCGAGCTCACCGAGCTCACGGGGCAGAAGCCTACGGGCTACCGCGCGCCGAGCTGGAACTTCAGCCCCAACACGCTGAGCATTCTGCGCGACATGGGCTTTCGCTACGAAAGCTCGCTCATGGCCGACGACGCGCCGTACGAGTTGCTGCAGCGCGGACAGCCTACAGGGTTGGTGGAGCTCCCGGTACAGTGGATTCTCGACGATGCGCCGCTGTTCGACCCGCGCGGTGAGCGCTACATGAATCCGCGCGATGTTGCGCGCGTGTGGATGGACGAGTTCGACAAAGCCTACGAAGAAGGCACGATGTTCGTGCTCACGCTGCATCCGCATGTATCGGGACACCGGTCGCGCATTGTCGCGCTCGAGCTGCTCATCGCGCACATCCAGGCGAAGGGTGCCGGCACGGTATGGTGGACAACGCATGCGGCCGCGGCCGAGTATGTGCGTACGGCGTCGAAGTTGGGCGAGCCGAGGGGGCGCTGATGCGGATTGCACAAGGTGTGACACTGGTGTCGATGTTGGCGCTGAGTGCGGCGCCGGCGGCGGCGCAAGCGGTGAGCTGGCCAACGACCAGTGGTGATCAGGGGGCGATGCGCTACTCGCCACTCGATGATGTGAATCGCGCCAACGTGCGCCGTCTCGCCGTCGCGTGGCGCTGGAACACCGGCGAAAAGAATGTGCGGGCCAGTGCGACGCAGAAAGCCGCGCGCCCCGGCCTTTTTCAAGCGTCGCCCATTGTGCTTGGCGACACGATGTACGTCTCCACGCCGTATGCGGCGGTGGCGGCACTCGACGCGCGCACGGGGCGTGAGCTCTGGAAGTACGACCCCGAAGTGTGGCGTGCCGGACAGCCGTCGAACGGCACGGGTTTTGTGCACCGCGGGGTCGCGACGTGGGCGTCGAAGACCGAGCGTCGCATCTTCATCAACGCGCGTTGGAAGCTGATCGCGCTCGATGCAACAACGGGCAAGCCGGTGCCGTCTTTCGGCGTGAATGGGGAAGTCGACCTGACGAAGGAGTTACGTCGCCCTGTGAATCAGTTGCAGTACACCAATACGTCCCCGCCGGTGGTGTATGGCGATTTGGTGATCGTGGGGAACGGCGTGGGCGATCGCATTCGCTACCGCAATGATCCACCGGGTGATGTGCAAGCGTTCGATGTAAAGACCGGGAAGCGCGTGTGGAGTTTTCACACGGTGCCCGACTCCGGTGAGTTCGGCTGGGAGACGTGGGAGGAGGGCTCGTACAAGTACATGGGGCACACCAACGTGTGGGCCCCGATGAGCCTCGATGTCGGGCGTGGACTGCTCTTCCTGCCGGTGTCGACGCCCACGAACGACTGGTATGGAGGCGATCGCAAGGGCGACAACCTCTTTGCCGAATCGGTGGTGGCGTTGAATGCGCAGACTGGTGAGCGCGTGTGGCACTACCAAATCGTGCATCACGGGTTGTGGGACTACGACCTGCCCGCACCTCCGGTGCTCGCCACGATCACGTGGAATGGCAAGCCGCGCGATGTGGTCGCGGTGCCCTCCAAGACCGCGTGGATCTATGTGTTCGATCGCGAAACCGGCAAGCCCGTTTGGCCTATTGTGGAGCGGCCCGTGCCGGCAAGCGATGTACCAGGCGAGCGCGCGTCGCCGACGCAGCCCATGCCCACCAACCCCGCCCCGTTCACGCGGCAGTCGGTGAGCGAGAAGGATCTCATCGACTTCACGCCGGAACTCAACCGGCGGGCGCGCGAGCAGTTCGCCAAGTATCGCAGCGGGCCGATCTTCACGCCGCCGTCACTCGAGGGGACGATCGTGATGCCGGGCTCCATTGGTGGCGCCGGCTGGGGGAGCACGTCGTACGATCCGGTCACGCACACACTGTTCGTGAAGGGGACGGACAATCCCGTCGTCTATCGCGTGCAGAAGGGCGTGCCCAACGACACCATCGGTTACGAATACACCGTCGATCTGGTACGCAGCGCACTTGGGGTCACCGCCGACCCCGATTCGGGGAAGGCCGACCACACGCCGCCGGAGCAGCTGCCGCTCATCAAGCCGCCGTATGGCACGATGACCGCGATCGATCTCGATACGGGCAAGCGGCGTTGGCAGGTCACACTGGGCGACACCCCCGCGATTCGCAATCACCCGCTGCTCAAGGACGTCAAGCTGCCGCCCCTTGGCGTAGCGGGCGCGGTCGGCGGGACGGTCACCGGGGGCGGGCTGATATTCGCCACCGGCGGTGGCTCGGTGCTGTACGCGCTCGATACGCGGACTGGGGCGGTGGTGTGGCAGTTCGATCTGCCGGCGGGGCGGGGCTATGCCAATCCCATCGCCTATCGCGGAGCGAACGGCGTGCAGTACATCGTCGTCGCCACCGGTGGAGGGGACAACGCGGAGCTCGTGGCCTTTTCGCTTGACGGGAAGCGCTGACGCCCCGGTTCTCGCCGACATGGTCATTCGGCTATTTTTCGCCGCATGTCCACTCCACTTGCCAACGTGCGGGTCGCGATCGTCGGATCGGGACCGGCCGGTTTTTATGCCGCAGAGGCGCTGCAGAAGGCGGCGCCCGGTATCGCCATCGATCTGATTGACCGTCTCCCCACGCCGTTCGGACTGGTTCGCGGGGGCGTGGCGCCGGACCATCCCAAGATCAAGTCGGTCACGCGCATCTTTGACCGCATCGCGTCGCAGCCGGGGTTCCGCTATCTCGGCCATGTGCGCGTGGGTGAAGATGTGAGCATCGAAGAGCTGCGCTCGCGGTATCATGTGCTGCTGCTCTCGTACGGCGCGGATACCGACCGCACGCTCGGCATTCCGGGTGAAACGCTGCGTGGCAGCCACGCGGCGACGGAGTTCGTGGCCTGGTACAACGGCAACCCGGACTACGCCGCGGCGCAGTTCGATCTCACGCAGCGCGGGGTCGCGGTGGTGGGGATTGGCAACGTGGCCATGGACGTGGCGCGTATTCTCGCCAAGCCGACGAGCGTGCTCGCCGGTACCGACCTGGCCGATCATGCGCTGCAGGCTCTTGCGTCGTCGAACGTACAGACGATTCATCTGGTGGCGCGTCGTGGCCCGGTGCAGGCGGCGTGTACGACGCCGGAGCTGCGCGAACTTGGTGAGCTCGAGGGTGTGGATGTCGTGGTGAACCCGCGCGACCTCGAACTCGATGCTGCCAGTGAGGCAGAGCTGGCGGCCATGGAAGACCGCAACCCGGCCAAGAATCTCGAGGTGCTCCGAGATTGGGCGGCGCGTCCACTCACGGGCGCAAAGCGCCAGGTGGTGCTGCACTTCAACGCGTCGCCGGTGGCGCTGTCGGGCACGGACGGCGTGGAGTCGATGACGGTGGTGAAGAACCGCCTCGAGTCCGATGGGAAGGGCGGCGTGCGGGCGGTGGCAACCGACGAGCGCTATGACATCCCGGTGGGTGTCGTATTCCGCTCGGTGGGCTACAAGGGGCGCGCCATTACCGGCGTGCCCTTCGACGAGCGCAACGGTGTGGTGCCGAACATCGGCGGACGGGTGGTGGAGCAAGCGGGGAGCGCGACCACAGTGCCCGGGCTGTACGTCGCCGGCTGGATCAAGCGCGGACCGCAGGGAATCATCGGCACGAACAAGCTGTGCGCCACCGACACGGTGACACAGGTGCTTGCCGATGTCGCCGCGGGTGCGATTCCCACGATCAGCGACTCGCTGCCGTCGCTCGATGCGTTGCTCGCGGAGCGCCACGTGACGGTCACCAGCTGGAGCGACTGGCAAACGATCGACAAGGAAGAGCAGGCGCGTGGTGCCGCGGCGGGACGGCCGCGCGTGAAGATCACGAACGTCGGTGAGATGCTGGAGATCATCGCGGCGCAGCGCGGATGAGCTTGCTCGCGCGCTGCGCGTTGGTCGCAGCACTCGCCGCCGCGACCGCACCACTTGCCGCGCAGCCTGCGGGTGGCGACGTGTTGGTGCTCACCACCGGCGGCACTATCGCGTCGCGTGCCACCGGGCCCATGACCGACGGCGCCTCACTCGTGCGCGGGATTCCGGAGCTGGCCAAGGTCGCGACGGTGCGCGTGGAAGAGCTCATGCGCGTGCCGTCATCTCAGGTGACACCCGCCGACTGGCTGCGCATGGCGCGGCGCATCAATGAGGAGTTTGCGGCTACCCCTTCGTTGCGCGGTATTGTGGTGACGCACGGGACCGACACCATGGAGGAGACGGCGTTCTTCCTCAATCTCACGGTGCGCGATCCGCGTCCGGTGGTGATGGTCGGTTCGATGCGCGGCGGCGATGAGGTGTCGCCCGATGGTCCGGCAAACATTCTGAACGGCGTGCGCGTGGCCGTTACCGCGGCGGCCAAGGGGCAGGGGGTGCTCGTCGTGCTCAATGAGGACATCAGCGCTGCGCGTGATGTGTGGAAGACCGACAATAGGCGCGTGGACACCTTCCAGTCGCCCGAGCGTGGCTATGTGGGCGCGGCCGATCCCGACACGGTCGTCTTTTTCCGACGTGCGCTGCAGCCGCACACGACCGCCGCGGAGTTCGATCTCGCCGGCGTCGACACGCTGCCGACGGTGGAGATCGTTACGGACTACGCCGGTTTCGACTCCACGCTCATGGCGGCGGCGATCGCGCGACGTCCGCGCGGCATCGTGCTCACCAGCTTTGCCGGCGGACGCCTGAGCGCCGGGGCACGCGGGGCACTGCGACTCGCTGCCGCGGCCAAGACGCCCGTGGTGGTCGCCTCGCGGGTGCCAGGAGGGCGCATTGTGGGCAATCCCAACGCCGCACTTGAGGCGCTCGTTGCCAGCGACCTTCCGCCGCACAAGGCGCGCATTCTGCTCATGCTTGCGCTCACACGGACGTCGGACCGCGCGGCGCTGCAGACGATCTTCGACCGGTACTGACGTTCGACGTGGCTATTGCGCGGGAAGTGTCATTTCGAACACGGTGCCCTGTGCATCGCTACGCACCAGCGACAGCTCTCCGCCGTGTGCTTGAGCAACCCAGCTGGCGATAGGCAATCCCAATCCGGCGCCGCTCGTGTCGCCGAGGCCGATGCGATTGGTGGTGTGCTGCACGCGATAGAACCGCTCGAAGATGCGCCCCTGATGTTCGGGCGGAATGCCAGGGCCGGAGTCGCTTACACGAACACGGGCACCGCCCTCAGGTAGCGGCTCGGCCTGCACCCGAATTACGCCACCTGCGGGCGTGTATTTCACCGCGTTGTCGAGCAGGTTCATCACCACGCGCCTGAGCAATGCGTCGTCGCCGTCATACGGCACCTCACTCTCGGGAAGGAACTCGACGCGAATGGACTTCGCGTGCGCCAGTGTGCTGATGGCGTCCGCGCAATCGCCCACGAGTTCCTCCACGAAAAGCGGTTGACGATTGAGCTGCTGTTCGGCGGCATCACCGCGAGCGAGCAGGAAGAGATCGCCCACGATGCGAGCGAGGCGCCGCGATTCGCCGTGAATGACCTGCAGTGAGGCGCGGTACTCGGCCGGAGAGCGTTCGGAGGCCAGTGCCAGCTCACTCTCTCCAATCACGATCGCGACCGGCGTGCGGAGCTCGTGTGAGGCGTCGGCCGTGAAGCGTCGTCGTTGCGCGAACGCATCCTCCACGCGGTCGAGGAGCGCGTTGAACGTCTGCGCCAGTCGTGAGAGCTCATCGGCGGTTGGCGCGACCGGTAACCGTTCGTGCAGGTTGACGGCCGTGATGCGCGTGGCCTGCGTCTGCATGGCGTCGACGGGGCGCAGGCTGGCGGCTGCCAAGGCGTAGCCGCCGAGCATGGCCAGGGCGAGCACCACCGGCAGTCCCACGAGCATGCTTTGCCGGATGCGCTGCAGCAAGCGGGTATGCCCTTCAATGGATTGACTCACCGACACGACAAACACGCCAATGCGGGTGCGCACGGGCATGGACACGACGCGTTCACCGTAGCGCTCGAGGGTCACCGCGTTGATGTCCATCGTGCGCAATGACTGCACGGCCGACACGCTGGCGGCCCGCCAGCCCGCTGCGCCGCCGAACAGCCGGGTCGCCGTCGACGTACTGTCGGCGGCGAGGAGTACCAGTGGTGGCGCAGCGAGGGTCGTCGTGTCCTGGAGCCCGCGTGTCGGAATGGGTATGGTGGCCCGGAATACCGCGACACCGATATCGCGGAATCGATGGTTGGCGATGGTGCGCGTGGCAGCCCACTGCGCGGCGAGCGAATCGCCCGACGATCGCTTGGGCACCATCTCGAGTGCCAGCTGCAGTGACGCACCGGCTGCGTCCGCCGTGTCGGTGAGAAACGCATCGGCATCGCGGCGGGTTACGTCGACGAGAATGAGGTACGTCGAGATGCCCACGAGAAGCAGCAGCAACCCGAAGGTGCTGGAGTACCAGATGGCAAGCCGCGCGCGGATGGAGAGGCCGCGTGCAGGCGGTCGCGCCGGTGCGAGCGGCGGGCGCGATGAGAAGACGTCGGCCAATACCGAGTCGGGCGCCACGCTATTCCGTCACGTCGCTGGAGAGCAGATATCCTGCGCCACGCCGTGTATGCAGCAGGGATGCGCCGCCGTGCTGTTCGAGCTTGCGTCGCACGCGTCCGATGTACACCTCGAGCGCATTGGAGGCGGGATCGTGGTTGGCATCCCACACGTGCTCGGTGAGCTCGGCGCGACCGACCACGCGACCCGCGTGTCGTGCCAGATACTCGAGGAGCGCGTACTCGCGCGTGGTGAGGCCGACGGGGAAGCCGCCTCTGATCGCCTGTTGGGCACGCGTATCGACCACCAGATCGCCGATCGTCAAACGTTCGTCGTGGAGTGTTGGGCCACGCCGCATGAGCGCGCGCAGCCGCGCGAGCAGTTCGTCGAGTTCGAACGGCTTGATGACGTAATCGTCGGCGCCGCTGTCGAGCCCTGCCACACGGTCCTGAACGGCATCGCGCGCGGTAAGCATGAGGATGGGTGTGCGATGACCGCGTCGGCGCAACTCGCGACACACTTCGATACCGGTGCGGCGCGGCAGCATCACGTCGAGGACGATCGCGTCGTACTCGTTGATGGACGCCTCGATGAGTGCCGTCTCGCCGTCGGTGACGACATCCACTGCAAAGGCCCGCTCGCGCAACGCGCGCGAGAGCAGGTCGTGTAGTCGGGCATCGTCTTCGGCAATCAGAATCCGCATCGCAAACGTCCGTCGTGAGCTGTTATGTGTGCGTCAGGGAGCGGGTGGCATTGTGCATCCACGACGTCGGCAGCCGGCCACATGGCCGGTGATCGCAGTGAGTCGTTGGGCACGCCAAGCCTGTGACCATCCGCTTCCCGCATCACGCATTAAGGAGATCATATGAACACGCTACGCGCAACCAGCCTCGTTGTCGCGCTTTCGTCTGCCGCGGACGGCTGTTAGCCGAGCGTCAGCTTTCCGGGTGTAGCGTGATGGTCATGGTCACTCCGGCCGGTCGTTTCCGGCGCATCGCACGGTGCGCGCGAGCTACGCTGACGCTTGCGGGGAGCGTTGTGCTGGCAGCATGTCAGCTGTCCGCACAACGTGCCCCCGGGGCGGTCGATTCACGCCGGGTGGCCGCGCTTCCCGTCACCGAAGTGCCATCGGCGTCTGGCCGTACATTGGCGCTCTTCTGGAGCGGCGACGGAAACTGGAAGGAGTTGACCGAGCAGGTCTCGAACGCCTTGGCGGCGCACGGTGTCGCCGTGGTGGGGCTGTCGTCGCGAACATGGATGACGAGTGGTGCGGCCAAATCGGCTGACGATCTGGAGCATGACAGTGAGGCGGTGCTGCGTTGGTATCTGCATCAATGGCATCGCGATCGCATTCTGCTGGTCGGCTATTCACGCGGTGCCGGCTTTCAGGCGCTGTTGTACGAACGACTGCCATCGGACTTGCGTGCGCGCGTGGACGGCATCGCGCTGCTTGGCCTCGAGCAGACGGCCAGTTTCGAATTCCATCTGCTCGATCTGATTCGTACGGTCAGCCGGGCAACCGATATCCCGGTCAAGCCGTATCTGGACCGCATTGCCGGTCCGCATGTGGTGTGCATGTACGGCAGCACCGAAAACGATACCGTGTGTCCATTGCTCGACCCCGCACGATTCAGCCTGATTCGCCGGGAGGGCGATCACCATTTCGATCGTGACTACGGCGCCATGGCCGATGCGATTCTCGCTGCCGTCGGGCACCACTGAGGGTTGACGGCGCCGCCAGAACGGGCGAGACTCCACGCAGTGCGCTGCTCGGGGCGCCTCCTGTCCGCGGCAAGGGAGCCTGCTCCCACCCAGTGAATGCGTGGTACTTACGAGCCCTTCTTCCTCCCGGCCATTCGTAAGCGGACGCTGGCCATTGCGGCAGGAAGGTACGGATGACGCGTTCACTCTCGCGTAACAGTTCGCTCGAGCTCTTCAAGCAGGACGCCAAGCGCTGGCTGGGGAAACTTCGCCGTGACGATCCGGCAGCCCGCGAGCGACTGAAGGCTGCATGGCCGGCGGCACCGACCGCCCCAACGCTTCGCGACGTGCAACACGCCCTGGCGCGTGAATATGGACTCGCCGATTGGCAGGCACTGCTCGCCGCCCTCGACGATCTGGCGCTCGACCGTGAGGCGCACAGCGACCGCGTCGCGGCAGTGCTGCGGCATGGCTGGGATGGCGACGTCGCTCGCGCCCGACGGATCGTGGCGCGCTTCCCCGACGTGCGCACCGACAGTCTGTTCGCCGCCGCCGCGTGCGGCGCCGTTGACGAGGTCCGTCGTCGCATTGCACAACGTCCCCAACTCGCGAAGGACACGGACCCGGTGCGCGGGTGGACGGCGCTCTTGCACGTGGCATATGGTCGCCTCGATACGCAACATGCCGTCACGATTGCGCGACTGTTGCTCGAGGCCGGCGCTGACCCGAACGCTGCCTTCGACGATGGATGGGGGAACCCGTTCACCCCCATTACGGGTGCCATCGGGTTGGGCGAGGGCGCGAAGCCGCCGCATGCGCAGGCCGCTGCACTGGTTACGCTGTTGCTGGAGTTCGGCGCAGATCCCTTTGACACGCAGGCGCTGTACAACAGCTCCATCGTGCACGATGACATTTCGTGGACCGCGCTGCTGTGGGAGCACTCGGTGCAACAGGAGCGTACTGCGCTGTGGCGGCAGACCGAGGGGCGCCAGCTCGGCGGCAAGTACAAAGTGGGGACCCTCAACTATCTGTTGGGCAACGCCGTGTCCAACAATCATGTCGGTCGCGCGCGGTGGCTCCTCGAGCATGGGGCCGATGCGCGCGGCATTCATTCGTACTCCGGGCGTCTGTTGCACACCGAGGCACGCCTGCATGGGCGCCAGCAGATGGTCACGCTGCTCGAGCAGCGTGGCGCGGTCGTCGAGGCGCTGAATGGCGAGGCGGCCCTGATCGCGGCGGCGTTAGCCGGAGACGAACCCACGGTTCGAGCACTCGCCGCTGCTTCGGGGCTCGCCACACGGCCGGGTCCGCTCTTCGCCGCGGCGGCAGCAGGAAGCGCTTCGGCGGTTACGCTGCTGCTTGCACTCGGCGCCCCGGTCAATGCCGTGGATATGGACGGTGCCACGCCCCTGCATCGTGCGGTGCAGTCGGGTACGGTGGAGGTTGTCGAATGTCTGCTGGCGGCCGGCGCCGAGGTGGACATCCGCGAGCGGAAGTGGCAAGGCACACCCATGAGCTGGGCCTTGGTCCTCAGGCAGCACCGCGTAGCAGAACGGCTGGCGCTGGTGACTCGCGACGTGCGTGCCCTTGTTCGCTCCGGTCGGATGGGCAGGCTGGAGACGGTGTTGCAGCAGGAACCCGGACGCGTCAATGAAGTAATGGCCGGGCACCAGGACCCCACGGCGCTGTACTGCCTTCCAGACGACGAAGAGCAGGCAGTCGACCTTACGCGGCTCTTGTTGTCCTACGGCGCCGACGTGTCGATTCGCAACAGCCGCGGGCAGACCGCCGCCGAAGCGGCGTTGGCGCGCGGGCTGGACGCGGCCGCCATGCTCATGGACCCTTCGATCGGAGCGGAAGCATGAAGATGCTGGTGATGTTCAGCTCGACGATCGGGAGCGCGGTCGGATGGTGGGCGGGTGCGCCATTCGGGATCATGACCGCGTTCATGGTGAGCATGGTGGGAACGGCGATTGGCGTCTGGGCCGGCCGGCGACTCGCGACGCACTGGGGCCTCTAGTCCCTCACGTGAGCGACGCGGCTCGCGTCGGGAAATACACGACCGGCGCAGGGGAAATCCCTGCTGACCTGCGGGCGCAACAAATGCCAGTGTAAGGGACATCGCGGTCCGTCCCTTACACTGGAGCCCCCATGCGCGACGTCCTCAATGACCTTACGACCGTCGCCACGCACTTCGATCGGCTCGTTGCCGAGCAGGCAACACGTCAACCACTCCCGCACGTGCAAACGGTCGCCGAGTCGGATCTGGCACATCTCCCGGCGCCGGTTGCCCACTATCTGCGTCGCGCGGGTGTGGTTGGGCGTCCACGCGTGCACAATTTCGTGGTGGAGATGCACGCACGGCTGAATCGGGGGCTTGGGCAACCGTCCATGGACACGGCGGTGTTGCAAGTGAGCTTCGTCGATCATCCGACGCGACTGTTTCTGCTGCGCACCGCGATGCATGGGCTCCCGGTGAGTGGACTGCATCAGTACAGCGATGCCGGTGCGCGTATGGAGATCCGAGTGCTGGGGCTGTTGCCCATCGTCAACGCCTCAGGCGACGCCTTTGTGCGCGCCGAGACGGTCACCGTCCTCAACGATTTCTGTGTGCTGGCGCCGGCGGTGCTGATAGATGATCGCTTTCGCTGGCAGGCCGTCAGTGATGAAGAAGCGACCGTCACGTTCCATAACGGTGAGCATGTGGTTTCTGCGACGATGCATTTCGACACACATGGAGATCTCACCAACTTTTCGTCGACGGACCGGCATGTACTCGATGCCGACGGTGTTCGCTGGACGACCCCGCTGCGCGCGTACCACGAGTTCGGTGTCGCGCGACTGGCGAGTGAGGGCGACGCCATTTGGCACTACGATGACAAGCCCGATTGGTGCTACGGCACGTTCACGATATCCCGTGTCCGATACAACGTACCAGCGCACGAGCTACCGCAGGCGAAGCATCTCACGGAGATCGCGCGCAGCTAGTTCCAACCATTCGCATGATGACGATGTCTCACCGGCGTTCCCTCGCTCGATGTCCTTTTCTCTGCGAGTCCGCCGATGGTATCCGTCGTATTACTGTTGCAACTCGCCGCGCTGCAGATGCCAGCGACTGGCTCTGAGAAAGGGCGTACTCTCCCACGTGCGGAGCGTGTGGTCCCGGCTGCGGCGGCGCCTGGTCCCAGCTTTGCGGCGCGCCCGCCACGCATTGACGGGCGCGATGAAGACGACATTTGGGGAAGCGTGCAACCCATTACACGCTTCCGGCAGTTCCAGCCCACTGAAGACGGGGAGCCGACATTTCGGACGGAGGCGCGCGTATCGTACGATGCGCGCAATCTGTACGTGCTGGTTCGCAGCTTCGATCCGCGGCCGGACAGCATCCTGTCCGTATTGCAGCGACGCGACGGCATGGCCCTCTCCGATGATGTGATCATCGGGATCGACTCGTATAACGACAAGCGTACGGGCTACATGTTTCGCCTCACCGCCGCAGGCGCCATGGCCGACGGTTACGCCTTCAACGATGGCGAAGAAGACTGGGGATGGAACGCCGTCTGGGAAGGCGCCGCGCGTGTCGACTCGCTGGGATGGATTGCCGAGTACAGAATCCCCCTCAGCCAGCTGCGCTACGTACCACGCGGCGACAATACCTTCGGCATTCTCATAACGCGCACGGTGGCGCGAACCGGCGAGCGGACGTCGTATCCACTCTTCAGGCGGTCTCGTACCGGCAGTGTGAGTCAGTGGGCTGAGTTGCCTGGCTTTCAATCGCTCGCGGCGCCGCGGCGTATGGAGCTCATGCCGTATGCCGTGGGGCGTTATGGGGCGAGTCCCCGGGCCGATGGCGCCCCGCGCAACGCCGCGCGTTCGCAGTTCGGCGCCGACATCAAGTTGGGGGTCACGTCGAACGTTACGCTCGATGCCGCCGTGAATCCCGACTTCGGGCAGGTCGAGGCCGACCCCGGAGTGCTCAACCTCAGCGCGTTCGAGCAGTTCTTTGCCGAGCAGCGCCCGTTCTTCCTCGAGGGCAGCGGCATCTTCCGGTACGATATCGACTGTAACGATGGCAGTTGCACGGGCTTGTTCTACTCGCGACGCATTGGCCGTGCGCCGCAACTGCGCAACGCCTACGGTGATGCAACATCACCCTTGCAGTCGCAGATCGTCGGCGCCGCCAAGGTGACCGGACGGCTCCGCAACGGGCTCTCGATTGGGATCATCGATGCAGTGACGAGCCGCGAGCAAGGAACCCTGCAGCGGACAATCGAGCCGCAAACCAACTACGCCGTCGTGCGCCTGCAGCAGGACCTCGCCGGTGGCAACAGTGGTGTGGGGCTCATGATCACGAACACCGCGCGGCAAACGGACCAGTGGACGCGTGGCGTGCTGCGGAACAGCGCGTGGACCGGCGGCCTCGATGTGCGTCATCGATTTGCCGCGAATCGCTGGCAAGTGAGCGGTCAGCTCGCCGGTTCGTACGTGGGCGGCACCGCGCAGGCGATCGCGGCGACGCAGCGGTCGCTGGTGCATCTCTATCAGCGCGGAGACGCTGACCATCTCACGTACGACAGCACGCGCACCACCCTCGGCGGATGGATGGCGCAGGCACAGCTCAGTAAGCAGGGAGGCGGCGTGACGCGCTTCAACGCGAGTACGTGGTACATCGCGCCAGGCTTCGAGATCAACGATGTAGGATTCCGCACGCGCAGTGACGAAATGGGCTCGTCGCTCTGGATGGGGATTCGTCCCACAAAGCCATTCGGGCTCTTTCGGCAAGCGCAACTGAACCTGAATGGTTGGGCCTTCGCCAACAGCGCGGGGATGCTCCTCGGCAACGGCGGGAACGTGAATGGGTGGGGTGAGCTCAAGAGCTTCTGGAGTGTCAACGGCGGGATTGGCGTGAACAACGTCGCGCGCTCGTTCTCCGATCGTGATGCACGCGGGGGACCGGCACTTTTTCTTCCGCGGCGGCTCAACATGTGGGCGGGAGCGAACGGCGACCGCCGCCGCGCCGTGTCGCCTCAGCTCAACTTCTTCGCAGGTCGTCGCTTCGACGGACTGGGGAGCAACTGGCAGCTCGGTGGTGGCGCGCAGGTACGGGTGGGTTCGCAGTTCAACGCCAGTCTCAACCTGAACTACAGTCGCAACATCGACGATCAGCAGTGGTACGGCAACTTCGTGGATGCCGGCGTGACATCGTTCACCTTTGCACGGCTGTATCAATCCACCAGTTCGGTGACCACGAGGCTCAACTACACCGTTACGCCGACGCTGAGCGTGGAAAGTTATCTGCAGCCGTTCGTGAGCACGGGAGAGTACACCGACTGGCGCGCGATAGAGAATGGCGCGGCTGTGTCACGGGATGAACGTTTCCGCGCGTACAACACGCGAGGTGCGCCGCGTGGCTTTCGTGTGGGGCAGCTGCGCACGAACAATGTGGTGCGGTGGGAGTATCGCCCCGGTTCAGTGCTCTTCTTCGTGTGGGCACAGGGCCGTGACGCGCGCGACAGCAATCCGGAGCGGTTCGACGTACTCCGCGGTTACGACGCAGTGTTCTCGCGTCGGCCTGAAAATGTGTTTCTGGTGAAGGCGAGCTACTGGCTGGGGCGATAGCGCGGTCGCTCGGCGCTCCACTACGCGCCCACCAACCGCGCAATCGCCGCCAACCCCTCGTCGCCGATATCCAGGCTGTGCTCGTTTACATACAGCGCGATATGCTGCGCGCACACCTCGGGGGACATCTCCTGCGCGTGCGCGCGCACATACTCGCGGCTCGCGTCCGGATGATCGAACGCATACTGCACCGACGCGCGGATGGCCCGTTCGGCGTGTGCGCGTATATCGGGCGGCAAATCGCTGCGGGCGCAAATGCCGGCCAACGGCACGGGAAGCTGCGTCTCGCGCTCCCACCAGTCACCGAGGTCAATCGCCTTGCTGAGGCCGTGCTCGGCGTACGTGAACCGGCTCTCGTGAATGATGAGCCCTGCGTCCACCTCACCGTCGGCCACAGCGCGGAGAATGCGATCGTAGCGCATTTCGATCACGGTGGACAACGCGGGTGCCGCCAGGCGCAGCAGGCGATACGCGGTCGTTTCGCGTCCGGGGATGGCCACGCGCAATTGCACCGCGTCGTCGAATGACATGGGCGTGCGCGTCACCACCAACGGTCCGACGCCCTTGCCGAGGGCGGCGCCGCTGCAGAGGAGGGTGTAGCGGTCGCCGACGCCGGCAAATGCACCGACACTGAGTTTGGTGAGGTCGAACGCCCCCTCATGCGCGCGTCGATTGAGTTCTTCGATATCGAGCAGGACGGGCTTGATGACGAACGGCGCATCGACCAAACCGAAGGTCAGGGCGTGAAACGCGAACGTATCGTTGGGGCAGGGCGAGTAGCCGAAGGTCAGTTCACGCACGACGAAGAAACTCCTGCATGGTCGCCACGAGCGTTGGCGTTACGGTCGTGATGGCATCGAACGCCGTGGCGAAGTACCAACGGGCGCGGTCTTCTTCTTCGATGTCGTTGGAGATGGCGCGTACCTCCACCGCCGGGATGCCGGCCAGCTGTGCGGCGCGCAGGACGCTGAATCCTTCCATGGCTTCCACGTCGCATGCGGTGGCGCCGTTCAACGTGCCGCCCACGCGGGCGCTGGTGCCAATGGGCAGCACGCGCGCGTGTGGGATGTCGCGCGAGAACGCCTCGAGCAGCGACGGGTCGGACGTGAGTTGCGAGGGCGCCCACTCGGCTGGCAGCGCCGAGAGATCGGTGTACTGCGAGGCACTGCCGATGACGAGCGAACCGGGGGCGAGTGCAGCAGCCCGTCGCGCGCCGGCAATGCCTACGTGAACGATGCCGTCCGGGCGGTGCAGTTCGATGGCTCGCGTGGCAGCGATGGCGGCCTCAACGGGACCGACCCCACAGAGCACACCGATGAACGGGGCGGTCGGCGCGCTGAGCGCATCCGGTACCGCCAGTTCACGGCTCGTGGCGGCAATGACCAGAATGCGTGGCGCGAGTGGCATGCGTGAAGTGTAAGAGGCGCCACGCGCCGGTGCACAGTCACCCGGTGGGCTGAACGGGCATTGCCCCCCATGAAGCCGGGTCTACGTCGGCAACCGTCTGCGACAGGGTCCAGGCGTGACCGGCGGGGTCTCGCACCGCGGCCTGCCGCTCGCCAAAGGCCAGCGTCGCGGGCGCCGAAAGTCCGGTGGCGCCGAGGGTGAGGGCGCGCGCATACGCGTCGTCGACGTCGGGCACCCGCACGAGGAGGGTGGCCGGTGGACGACCGCCGGATGCTGGCGCGCTGGCGGCGTCCCACGCGGCCACCACGACGGCGCTGTTGCCCATGGTGAGTTGCACGCGCGGGCCGGGCTCACGCAGCCGCTCCACGCATCCGAGCACCTCTCGGAGCCAACGCACCGCGGCGTCAGGATCGGGGTAGCTGCGCGTGGGAATGAGGGTGGCGTCGGGCATCGAGCGGTTCGCACGGCCAACACCACCGCCGCGATGCTGAGCCCTCGCAACCTCCTGCTCCGATAACGCCGCCAACCGCGCGCCCTGCGCCGCGAGCACCATGGGCCACGCGGACGCGTGTTGCTCGCGGGACGCAGCGTCGGCAAAACCGCTATGCGTCAGGGCACAGTGCGTGGAGTCGTTCGCACCAGGCGTAAAGCGCACCGACAACTGCGTTTCGGCACCCGCCGTGCCGCGTGTCACCCACGTGCAGCGTACCAGCGCATCGGGAATCAGCTCGAGGAATCGCCCGTAGTGTGGGTGGTGCACGAGTGGCGTGCGTCCCGGTTCACTCACGGCGAAGTAGAACGGTTCTCCTTCACGCGCCGTGGCGCGCACCGTATCCGCGTCGGCGAACCACAGCCCCCACCCGGTGGTCCACGCGGTGTACAGGCGATCCGCACGGACCGGGAGCAGGCAGTCGTAGTGAATGGGGGCGACGGTCATCGAGAGTCGTGGCGGGAGAACAGGCGGCAACGGGGGGGCCGCGAGAGGCAAGATACCGCGCGCTGTGCATCCCTGTAGCGACGTCGCCGTCGAGGATGCTCCGCTTTGGCCCGCACGACGCTAAGCTGCATCATGCCCATAAACTTCGGACGCCAGATGACCGGCGCAGTGCGGAGCGAACGCAGCAACCTGCTGTTGGGTATTGCGCTGGCCTTCGTGGCGGGCGCGACCAACGCCGGGGCGTATCTCGCCGTGCGTCAGTACACATCCCACATGACGGGCGTACTCTCCAGCCTCGCCGACGCCGTGGCCGCGGGCGACTGGATCGTCGCGGTCAGTGCGGGTGGTGCGTTGCTCTCGTTCATGAGCGGCGCTGGTGTGTGTGCCATTCTGGTGAACTATGGGCATCGCCGACGCTGGCACAGTGTCTTTGCCACCCCGCTTCTGCTCGAGGCGGTGCTCATGCTCGCGTTCGGTTTGCTCGGCGCGCGCCTGGCGACCATGGAAGGATTGTTTGTGCCGGCCACGATCACGCTGCTCTGCTTCATGATGGGGCTGCAGAACGCGCTCATCACCAAGATCTCCCGGGCTGAAATCCGAACCACGCACGTGACCGGACTCGTCACCGACCTTGGCATCGAACTCGGCAAGCTGTTCTACGTCAATAGCGGGGGCGTGGGCACCGGCGCTGATACGCTACCGCCGGTCGTGGCCGACCGTCCGCGCATGCGCATTCTGGCCAGCCTGCTGGCGGCGTTCGCCCTGGGCGGCGTGCTTGGCGCCATCGGTTTTCAGCGGATTGGCTACGCCGCCACCTTGCCGCTGGCGCTGCTGCTGGGGGGGCTCAGCGCGGTGCCCGTGTTCGATGACCTGTCGGCGCGGCTGGCGCCGTAACGGCCTCCGCTGTCGGGGAGCGCCACAGATGACTAGCATAGTCGCATGACGATGAGCGACTACCAGCAGCGCGTCGACCGCTGGATCAGCCAGTTCGAGGAGGGATACTTCGAGCCGCTCACCAACCTCGCCCGACTGACGGAAGAGGTGGGGGAGTTCGCGCGCGAAGTGAATCATCGCTTCGGGCAGAAGCCCAAGAAAAAAGATGAGCCCGACGCCGACCTCGCCATGGAAATGGCGGACATCATCTTCGTACTCATCTGCATGGCCAATCGCGAAGGGATCGATCTCGACGAGGCATTCAACGCGATGATGACGAAGGTGGAAACACGCGATGCCAATCGCTGGACTCGCAAGTCTCCCGCACCCTGACCCTAATCCGGAACTGATGTCATGACTGTGATATCACTGAATTCCTCGGCGCGCATCGCGCGCAGTCTGCTTCGTGTGGCGGCCGTCGTTCTCGTGGCCGCCTGCGGCGACGGCAGCACCGGACCCGCCGCGCCGAAGCTCTTCGAAAACGTCGTGGTGTTCGGCGCCAGCCTCGATGACACGGGCAATGTCTGCAATGCGGCGCCGACGACGTGCCCCCCGTTCCCGTACGCCAACGCCCGCTACTCGAATGGCCCATTGTGGGTGGAACAGATGGCCACCACGCTCAATGCCCGCGTTGCGCCGGCACTTGGCGGCGGGACCAACTATGCCTTTGGCGGAGCGCGCACTGGTCCCATCGCGGGCACGACGCAAGCGTCACTCAACATGCTCGCGCAGGTCGACCTGTATCTGCAGAACGGCAGCAAGACCGATCGCGAGCTCGCGCTGTTCGTGGTCAACGCGGCCACCGTCGGCAGCGATATCGTCGATGCGCTCACGCTGGGGCTCACCAATCCGCAGGCACCGGCCACCATCGTGGCCGGTGCCGTCGCGAACGTCGGGACCATGGTGACCAAGTTGTACGCTGCCGGTGCGCGTCACGTTCTGCTGCTGAACAGCACCGACATCGGACGCACGCCGCAGGTGACACGACTCGGCGCAGTGGCCAGCGCGACCGCCACGGCTCTGTCGCAGCAGTTCAACGCGGCGCTCGCGGCGCAGCTGCCCGCGCTTCGCTCGGCGTCGGCGGGACTCACCATCTATCCGGTCGACCTCGGCGCGCTCACCGCGCAGGTCATGGCGAACCCTTCGGCGTTCGGTTTCACCAACGTGACCAATGCGTGTGTCGTGACCTCGCCCGCGTCAGTGTGTAGTACGCCGGCGACGTTCTTCTTCTGGGATAGCTTTCACCCCACGCAAGCCGTCGGTGCCCTCGTGGCGCAGCGTGCCCTGACGGCCCTCGGGCGCTGATAGGGCACGCCCAACTCCCTGCGTGTGTGGTCACGACGCGCAGGGAGTCCATGGGGATCAGTGGTGCATGATCTCCACGATCTGATCCCGCAATGCACCCGCTCCAAATGGTTTGGCCAGATAACGGGTGGCCGGGTCGTCACCAATCTGTGCGAGGGCGTCGTCGCGGTCGTAGCCGCTGACGACAATCACCGGCAATGACGGGTGCGACGTACGCAGCGCCTTCAGTACTTCGCCGCCGCCCATTCCCGGCATCGTCAGATCGAGCAGAACGACGGTGATTTCGTGCGCATGCCGCTGAAACTGCTCGAGGCCATGCGCCCCGTCGTGCGCTTCCACCACGGTCATCCCCATGCGACGTACGACGCGTGAGACGACATCCCGGATGGGCGCTTCATCGTCGACGACGAGCGCCATCCCCGAGAACGATGGAACAGCCGCAGGAACAGAACGACCCTCCACCAGCGGCTGAGGCATTGCACGCGGCAGAAAGATATCGAAGCGTGTTCCCTCAGGGCCGGTGCGTGTCAGTTCGAGTACGCCGTCGAGCGTGCCAATGATGCCGCGTACGGCGCTCAGCCCCAGTCCGCGGCCCGCGGACTTTGTGGTGAAGAACGGATCGAAAATTCGGGCGCGAACGTTGTCGGCAATGCCGGGGCCCGTGTCCTCCACGGTAATCAGCACCCACCCATGCTCCGGCTGCTCGTGCGGCTCGGCGTCCGAGTGCGGCGAGGCGTGAGTCGAGGCGGAGACCGTGACGACACCGGGTCTCTCGCCGATGGCTTCGGCGGCGTTGGTGAGGAGATTCAGAATGACCTGCGACAGCTGCGCCGGGTCGAGCTCAACCCACAACGGCTCGGTCACCGGCACCACCGTCAGTTCGACCTTCTTCGATCGTGATGCACGCACGATGGGCATGATGTCGGCAATCACCTGTCGTGCATCCACCACTTCACGACGCAGGCTCGCGCGACCGGCGTAGGCGAGCATCTGACGTGTCAGTTCCGCCGCGCGACGACTCGACGTGGCAATTCTGTCCAACGCGGCGGCGGCTTCATTGCGATCGCCGAGCGAGTCGACGGCGAGGTCCACGTTGCCAATGATCGCGCTCAGAATGTTGTTGAAGTCGTGCGCGATGCCACCGGCCATGATGCCAAGACTCTCGAGCTTCTGTGCCTGCTGTACCGACGCATCGCGCGCGCGACGTTCGGCTTCTGCGCGCGCGCGCTCGGTGAGGTCCGTGCCGATGATGCCCGTGGCGTACGGCGTGCCGTCGTCGCGCAGCAGGGGAAATGCCACCATCTGCCAGCCGTGCGCGCCACCCGGGGAATCCATCTCGACCTCTTGCTCGACTACGCCGTCGATGTGCTGCGATCGCTCGATGAGCGGCGACAGTCGAGCGGTGAGTGGACCGAGCAGCTCACTCAGCGGGCGGCCGACGGCGGCGCCAGCTGGAACGCCCGTGAGTGAGGCCACGCGGGCGTTGGCCAGCAAGACTTCCTCGTCGAGACCCACGACCAGCACCAGCGTTGCCGTGTTGTTCATTAGATCCTGCAGTAGCGCGCGACTACTCTGCGCTTCGATCAGCGCCGCCTGAGTCGCGTCGACCTGCGACTCCAGGCGCGTGTACAGCGAGTCGAGCCGTTCGGTCATCACGTTGAACGCTACGGCGAGTTGCCCGACTTCATCGTCGCCACCCACCGGTGTGCGCACGCCGAAATCACCGGCCGCGACTTTCGCGGCCGCGTCGGCAACGGAGAGCACCGGTGCCGTGAAGCGGCGGGTAATCGCGGTCACCCCCAACGCGAGCAACCCCGTGGCAGCGAGCCCAAGAAACAGCGTCTGCGTCAGCAGAATGCGCGCCGGTGCGAGTGCTGCGGCTTGCGGCGTTTCGACAATGAGCGCGATATCGAGATCGGGAATCCAGCGCCACGCGCCGAGGACGGCGCGATCGGCGTAGTCGTTGTAGATGCCACTCCCGTTCTGCTGCGCGAGCGCCTCGGTGATCGCTTCACTGTGAATGCCGCGGCGGACACCATCTCGACCGAATCGCTGCGCCGACACGAACTCCGCGTAGCGGTTGACGAGATAGGCATCTGCCGGCAAGGTGAGGCTTGCCGGATGTCGAATGGTTGCTTCGAGCTTCGTGAGGTCGAGGTGCCCGGCGATGATCGCGACCGTGACGCCGTTGCGCTTGACGGGTGCGGCAATAGTCAGTCGAGGGCGTCCCGTGCTGGCGCTGAGATAAATCTTCTGGACATAGCTGCTGTCCTGCGCGAGTCGATAGTACTCCTCGTCGACAGCATAGGAACCGACAGTGGTCGAATCGGTTGATCGTACGACCAGACCGCCAGGGACACGGATCTGCTGCACCTCTTCGGCGTCGAGTACGCGCGACAGTACGGGCGCGTAGGCTGCGCGATCGGGAGACGGCGGCAGCGGCGTGAGGCTTTGGGAGAGCGCTTCGGCTTCGAGCGAGACGAGCGTGCGCTGACGCGTCAGCCACTCGGAGACCCGCTGCGCTTCTTCGGTCGCGTCGGTCTCGAGCTGGTTCCGCACGCGGTCGCGCAGCGCTGCCGAGGCCGTGCGATACGATGCCAGTGCGCCGAGCGACGCGACGCTGAAGCTCAACGCGAACACGGCC
Organism: bacterium; assembly: GCA_027484025.1. Classification (GTDB taxonomy): domain Bacteria; phylum Gemmatimonadota; class Gemmatimonadetes; order Gemmatimonadales; family Gemmatimonadaceae; genus Gemmatimonas. The sequence continues at coordinate 296 of JAIXTI010000148.1, read as the reverse complement.
CCCGACAATCGTGTGGTCAGACTGCGTGTGCGCAGGATACCCATCAACGCCGCGGGTCGAGCGTTACACGAAACACGAGCGAGTCGCGGCGCATCTCCAACAGCGTTGCGCCCCGGATGGGACTTCCGGTGCCGTTGAACTGATAACGGGCAAAGGCGCCGTCAAAGGTGCCGCCGTTCTGAAGCGCACGAACCAAGGGAAGCCCTGACTTCACCTTGGCCTTCTCGGCCGCACGCGCAATCAGCCGAAGCGCGTCGTAGGTGGCCGCAGCCGTCGCGCGCGGCTGTACATCGGCG
>JAIXTI010000110.1 GCA_027484025.1 bacterium | reverse complement strand
GTCCCGAGGCGAGGCGCGAGGAGGAAGCTGTAGCAGCGCTACAGCGACGACGAGCAACGAAGCATTCGGGACAAGAGACGCGGAAATAATTCAAGAAATTTCTGGGACACCACACTAGCATCGGCGGGCGCTGAGCGCCTGCGCGCCTCTGTCGGATTTGCGTGCCGCGGCGCGCTCAGGCGGTGCGCAGTTGGCGCTCGAACAAGGCCAGCGTCTCCTTCCAGACCTCGGCGGCGGCTTCGGCGTTGTAACGCGGCGTGGTGTCGTTGTTGAAACCGTGCTGGGTGCCCTTGGGCTGCAGCATGCGGTACACGACGCTGGCGTCCTTGAGCGCCTGTTCGTAGGCAGGCCAGCCAGCGTTGATCCGCTCGTCGGTCTCGGCCAGCACCACCAGCAACTCGGCCTTGATCGACGCCACGGCGTCGAGCGGTGCGCCGTTGCCGTAGTAGGGCGCTGCGGCGGCGAGTTCGGGCAGCTGGGTTGCCAGCCAGTTGGTCATGCCACCACCCCAGCAGAAGCCGACCGCACCGAGCTTGCCGTTGCCGCCGTCCTGCGTCTGCAGCCAGGCCGCAGCCGCAAGGAAGTCGGCGCGCGTCTTCAGCTGGTCGAGCTTGGCGAACTCGGTGCGTGCGGCGTCTTCGTCGCCGGGATAGCCGCCGAGTGGAAACAGCGCATCGGGCGCGAAGGCGATGTAGCCCGCCAGCGCCAGTCGCCGCGCAATGTCCTCGATGTGCGGCTTGAGGCCGCGGTTCTCGTGGGCGACCAGCACCAGCGGCGCGGGGCCTTTGGCGTCTGCCGGTCTGACCAGATAGCCACGCCCCTTGCCGTGCCCTGCGGGCGAGTCGAACTCGACGTATTCGGCGCGGATGCCCTGGTCGTCCGGCGCCACTTTCTGCGCTTGGGCAAAGCGCGGGGTCAGCAGGCCCAGCATCGCCGTTGCGGTCATCGCGCCGACGGCGTACTGGCTCGCGCCACGCAGGAATCCGCGTCGATCGATGACGCCGTGCACGTAGTCGTCGAACAGCTTCCAGACGCCGGGATCGAAGTCGATGGTCGGGTCGTGGGGCAAGGTGCTCATGCCGGTCTCCTGCGTGGGTGACAAGTGCTCGATCATCGGGCAGTGCGGGTCAGCTTGCTGCGGAAGCGGACGGTTCCCGTGCGCACACGCGGCGCCCAGGAGATGCGCGGCCGGCGCGAGTGTTTGCCGCCCGTGGCCGGGATGCGCTCAGCGCGCGCAGTGGCTGAAAGCGAAGGTGATTGTCTGGGTCTGGCCGTCGGCACCCGGTCCGCTGATTTCGGCATGCAAGCGCTCCCCGTCACGGCGGTACTCGATGCGCTGCGGAAAGTCATGGGCTGGATTTTCGAATCGGATCCAGTCCGCGCCGCCATCGGTACGGGTGAAGGCGACGCCAGGCCGGCCCTGCGGCTGGGCGATGTAGGTCGGGATGCCGTCCTGCAGTTCAATGCGCAGGAACTCGAACTCGGTCTTGCGGCCGCGGGCCACGGTGCGGCCGAGCCCCAGCATCAATTCGCCGGCCGGTGCCAGCCAGCGCTCTTCGGCCTGGCTGCCTTGACTGCGATTGCACCAGTCGCCCGCCAGCCACGCCGGCAGCGGGGCGATGGCGGCCTCAGCGGCCGCGGCCCGCGCTGCTGCGGCCGGGCAGCTCAGTGCGATGGCGAAGATCCAGAGGCGGAAGGGCTGGTTCACGCTTGCAGGCTCCAGGTGTGGACAGGATCGAGTATCGGCGCGGCAGCGAAGGCAGATTTCAACAGATTCGGTGCAATCGAACTTGATGGTCCGTAAGGGGGCATCGGGCAGGGCGCGCGGCGCGCACCGTGCCCGCTGAATGGTGTCGCCCGCGCCTACAATTCCCGCTCGTCACGCCGTCGGGAGTTGCCATGCAGACCTTGCTTGAAGGCCTCGAACTGAGCATCGCCGACGCGCTGCTGACGACCGCCGAGAAGCACGCGCTGGCGGCCGACCTCAGGGCACGGCCCCTGCGCATCGACCAGTTGCGGCAAGTGCGCAACCACGCTTTCGAGCTGGTGCTGGCGCGCGCCAGAGAGACCTCCCAGGCAGCGGCGATGCCGGCGCTGGTCAAGTGGCTGAACGACGTGGTCAAAGTGATCGATCAGGCGGCGACGCCGGTGCCGATCAAGACCGAGGTCTGGTTCAGTCCGGGCGAGGAGTGCCGCACCGCGCTGATCGGCCACCTGCAGTCCTGCCGCCAGCGGGTCGACATCTGCGTATTCACCATCGCCGACGACCGCATCACCGAAGCGATCCTCGCCGCGCACTCGCGGGGCGTGGTGGTGCGCGTGATCAGCGACGACGACAAGCGCCTCGACTCGGGCAGCGACGTCGAAAGCCTGCGCGCGGCCGGCGTTGCCGTCGTACTCGACGACAGCGAGGCCCACATGCACCACAAGTTCGCGATCTTCGATGGCCGCTGGCTGCTCAACGGCAGCTTCAACTGGACCCGCAGCGCCAGTCGCATCAACGAGGAGAACTTGGTCGTGACCAACGATCCGGAGCAGGTGAGCGAG
>JAIXTI010000278.1 GCA_027484025.1 bacterium | reverse complement strand
CTGCGGGCGTCCGACCGTTCGCCGGCCTTCATGGGCAAAGTCGGTTTTGACAAGCAGCTCAACAGCGACGTGCGGACCCGTCTGACGGCGTCGTATCGCAATCAGGGCTCGGCGGCGAGCAACACGCTCTACAGCGGTGACCGCGCCGGCTCGCGCTACTACTACGTGCTCGAGAACTACGCGTCCACCGAGTCGGCGAACTTCACTTCGGGCAACATCAACCCGGGCTTCACCGACAAGGGCAACAGCGTCATGGTGAACCCGTTCATCAAGGTGCGTGGGGCGGAGTTCTTCGGTATGTACGAAGTGGCGAAGGGTCGTGCCGCGCCCAATACCAACCCGACGCGTGAAGTGAAGCAGCTCATGGCGGAAGGCACGTATCGGCTCCTCCAAGGCGAGAAGCTCTTCCTCGCGGCGCGTTGGAACCGGGTGACGGGCAATCTCGGTGGGCTCAACACAGACATCTCGGTAACCCGCAGCAACGTCGGCGGCGGCTGGTTCATCCTCCCCACGCTCATGCTCAAGGGCGAGTACGTCACGCAGAAGTACGACCGGTTCGCGCGCACCGATATCCGCAACGGTGGCAAGTTCCAGGGCTTCATGCTCGAAGCGGCGACGTCCTTCTAAGTCGCTCCGGTTCTCACACGAGGCCCCCGCACCAATCGGTGCGGGGGCCTCGTGCATGAGCTCACGCGGGAAACACGTCGTAATTCGTTACGTGGTCTACACACCATCATCGCATGCTGGTGACCGCGCGGTCAGACCATGCACTATGCGAATCCTCCTGTGTACCGACACGTATCCGCCGCAGCTCAATGGCGTGAGCGTCGTAGTCGCCGGTATGGTCGCCGGGCTTCGGGCCCGCGGCTGGGACTGTACGGTCGTGTCGCCATCCTATCCCTCGGCGTTGCGCGACCTGCTGCACGGAGATCACGGCGGAGCACAATACACCGTGCCGTCCATTGCCTGTCCCGGCTACCCCGATATCCGCCTCGCGTGGCCGTCCACGCGGAATATGCGCCAGCTCATCAAACACCTGCGCCCGGATGTGGTATTGTCGGCGACCGAGGGGATGGTGGGGCGTGCCGGATTGCATGCGGCGCGCGATTTGGGGTTGCCAGTCGTCACCTCCTACCACACGGACTTTTCGCGTTACTGCGACGCGTACGGTGTCCCCTGGATGCGCGCCTTGGTGTCGTCATGGCTGTCTCGCTTTCACTCGCGCGCCGACGCCACGCTGACGCCCTCACAGGCCTCGCGTCGGCAGTTGAAGGAGCTCGGCATTCACCACACGAGGGTGTGGAGTGGCGGCGTCGACACCGAACAGTTTCATCCGCGTCATTACTCCGCGACGGCACGCTACCGATTTGCGCTCGGCCATGCGTTCACGTTCCTCTATGTCGGCCGCCTCGCGCCGGAAAAGAATCTGGAGCTGCTGCTCAAGGCCTTTGCCAAAGTCAGCCGGAGCCGTCCCGGTCGCGTCCGCCTGTTGATTGTCGGGGCGGGACCCAGTGAAGCGGCGTTGCGCGCGCAGGCCCCGGATGGGGTGAGCTTGCTGGGCGCGCTCGACCGACGGAACGATCTGCCCAGCCTCTACGCCAGCGCCGAAGCGTTTCTCTTTGCGTCAACCACGGAGACGCTCGGCCTCGTAACCCTCGAGGCAATGGCGTCTGGGCTGCCGGTCGTCGCTGTGCCCGCCGGTGGCGTTGGCGACTACCTGCAGGATGGGCGTAACGGATTGGCCTTCGAAGCCAACGATATCGACGGCTGCGCGGCGGCCATGATTCGGCTGTGCGACGATCCGTCGCTCAATGAACGGCTCCGTGCTGGTGCACGCCAAACCGCCGAGCGCTACGGCAACAAGGCCGAGCTGGATCGTCTTGATTCCACCATGCGCGACATCATACGAACACACGGTCAGCCGGTTCGGGCGTCGGCGCCGCTATCGCTGGAGCATGCAGCGCCAGATAGTCGGTAAACAGCCGCTGCCAGATGGTGTCCCACGAGCAGTCGAGCGCCAGCGACCGTGCCATGCGGCGTGTATGGCGTAGCATGCCGCGATCGTCGTTCAGACCGACGATTACGTCGGCAAACGCTTCTGCCGACCCGGCACGCGCCAGCCATCCTGCGTCGCGGCGAATGATTTCGCGCGACGGACCCACGTCGGCGGCAACCACCGGGACGCCAGATGCCATCGCCTCGATCATCACGTTCCCAAACGTATCCGTCGTGCTCGGGAAGATGAGCAGGTCGCTACTGGCAAACGCTTCGCTCAGGGCGTCGCCTCTTAGCGTTCCCATGAACGTGCTTCCGCTAGGTGCCGTGTTGCGAGCCGTGTCTTCGTATGGCCCGTCTCCCACGAACACAAAACGAAGTGTGTCCGGACGTTTGGCGAGCGCCAGGCGCATGGCGTCGATCGCGACGCTCACGCTCTTCTCCAACGCGATGCGGCCAACGTAAGTCACGATCAGGGTGTCGTCGTGTGCGCCAACGCGTGCTCGGAACGCTTCGCTGCGGAAGTGCGGCGAGAATCGCTCGCTGTCCACACCACGCGACCACACTGAGCACCGTTCAAAGCCATGCGCCTCGATGTCGGCCGCGATCGCAGCCGTCGGGCAATACGTGCGGAGGCCGGCGTTGTGAAACCAGCGCAGGTAGTGCCACCCGGGCGCCGAGAGCCAGCCCAGCCCATAGTGGCCGGCGTACGCGGTGAAGTTCGTGTGATACGACGATACGAATGGGATACCGAGACGCCGCGCCGCGCGCCGACCCGCCAATCCCACGCCGAACTCCGTCGCGGCATGAATGAGTGTGGGGCGAAACTCGCGTAACTCGCGCTCGATGAAACGCGACGAGGGCCACGCCAACTGCAGCTGCGGGTAGGCCCAGAAGGCCCGGCTCGGTACGCGGGTAACGTCGGCACTCCCCTCGGCATCGGGATCAGCCGTGGTGAAAACGCGAACGACTCCCCCGCGAGCACGGACCGCGTCGGTCAATCTCGCCAATGTGCGTGCCACCCCGTTCACCTGGGGCACGTACGTATCGGTGAACAGCGCCAACCGCAACGCGGAGAGATCCGGGGCCGGCATGGAAGGCGAATGCTCGGTGAACAACATGTCAGCGTCCATGAGCGGCCGCGACGTTGCGATACACGGTGAAGAGCTGGCGGAGGACGGTGTCCCACGCGTGCTCGGTAACGGCAAAGCGGTGCGCACGGTCACCATACTCGCGCAATCCGCCACCGGACGTTCCGCCCAACAGCTGTTCAGCGACCATTGCCACTGACGCGGGATTACCAGCCTCGTACAATTGTCCGCCATCACTCCGCAGCACGTGCTCGGCGACCGCGCCACGATTGGCGGTGAGTACCGGCGTGCCGGTGGCCATGGCCTCAACAGCGGAGAGGCCGAACGTTTCTGCCGGCCCGGCCGCGACGTACAGGTCGATGGCTGCGAGCAGGTTGGCCAGTGGGACGCGGTCCTGTATGAACGGCAAAAAGAAGACGCGCGGGCCGTATGCATGCGCCTTCAGGCGCGCCTCTTCGGGGCCGGCTCCCACGAGCAGCAACCGCGCACCTGTGTTCTGCTCCACCCGAGCCCAGCCGTCGAGTACCACGTCGAGCTCCTTTTCCCGCGCAAAGCGCCCGACAAATGCGGCCAGCGGCGTGTCTGGCAGTCCGAGCGCCGCACGCACCTCATCGCGAAGCGCGCGGCGGTCTGGCGAGAACATGCCGACATCGACACCGAGTGGTACGTGCACGACGTTCGATAAACCGTGTTGTTCGAGCTCTGCCGCACCACTCCGCGTGGCAACAATGGTGGCACCAAAGTGTCGGTCGAGCTGACGCAGATACCGCCACGACAGCGACGCGACCGTTTTCTGCAGCCCGTACCTCGTGCCAACCGTGCGTGACAGTACCCCCGCCAGGTCGGTATGGTGAAAGCATACCATCGGGATTCCGAGCCGCCGCGCCTCTGGCGCCAACAGCCACGGCACCATGAACGGGCTCCCGCTTTCGATGATGTCGGGCCGCTCGTGACGCACGATGCGCGCAAGCGAGCGTGTCGAGAGCATCATGCGGTACGGCCGGTGCCGCGGGATGGACGGGCCACGCAGGTGAAAGGTGCGAACCCCCTCGTCGTCGTGCATCGCATCGACAGCGCCAGGCACCACGATGCTCTGCCGGAACTCCGGATGCCGATTGACGAATCGCGCTTTTTCGTGGAGGTAGGTGCGAATGCCACCAGACGTTTCGCCGTACCACTCGGTCGCGTCGAGCACGCCGAGTGTTGCCTGTGGGCGCAGGCGCGCCGGCAGCGGAACGCTGGCCGGACGAAAGGGCGCGACGGATACTGCGTGGCCGGCGATGCGCTCTACCGTGATCTCGGCGCCCATCAGCGCAGCAGCGGATATGCCGTCAACAGTGCGATCGACTGGCCGACGAGCACGTCGCCGGGATAGTGCACACCAAGCATGACGCGCGAGAACCCGACGAGCAGCGCCAAGGCGAGCAGCGGCAGCGCGAGGACCGGAAAGGCTGAGGCGAACCCCACGGCGAAGGCCATGGCGGCGCAGGCGTGACCGCTGGGAAACGAAAACCGGTCCGGTACGTCGACCAGCGTGGCAAGGGGCTCATGCAGACGCGGCCGCGGCCGCCCCACGGTACGCTTGATGACCTGGACGGCGAGGTGCGACCATCCGAGCAGCAACAGCGTGCGCCAGCACACACTCCAGCGTACGGCCGGGTGCAGCCACGCGAGCAGGGTGAGTCCGATGCTGGAGGTCGCGCCTCCAAGATGCGTGATACTGGACCAGAAGACGCGTCGCGCGGTAGCGCACGACGGTGTCAGGGCGAGCCGGGCAAAGATCGCGCGATCACTCGCGTCGAGGCGCTGCAGCCATGGTGTCATGCCGGACAAGGATGAGCACGTCCGGCGACAAATCCCTACATAGTTCGTGACGGTTGCGTATCGTCCCCGCGCCGGAATGATCACGGCGCAGGAACGTCACAGCCGTGTCACGGGCTCAGCAGCTCACGCACTTGTGATTGTTTTTCGCGCCAAGGCTCTCGAGCAGCGCAATGGTGTCGAGATACGGTGACGTGCGCTGAATGGGGCCGTTGGCCATGTCCACCGTCGTTTGGCCGGAACGGGCAACTGCTTTCACGTCGGCGCCCTTCGACACGAGATATTTGATCATCGCGTTGTCGCCACGCGCCGCCGCGTGATGCAACGGTGTGTACCCTGCAAAGTCGCGCGCATTCACGTCGGCGCCGAGCTCCTCGACGAGCATCTTGAGCGTAGGCATCCACCCGTCGTTCACATGACGATGATCGTTGGCGGCGAAACCGGTGCCGTATCCCACACCTGTGGCGGCATGGATGGGGAGAATGCCCAGGCCGTTGGCGGGTACCGGCGGGAGTCCCGACGGATCGGCTGCTGGCGCGGCGGCACCCGGGCGGCGCGCGCGCGGCGGCGGCTTGATGGTCCCAATGGTGATGTCCGCACCGGCCTTGAGCAGCATACGCATCGCGGTGGTATCGGTGGCGTAGGCCGCACGCAGGAAGGGCGTGGCGCCGTTGAAGTCGACGCCGAGATTGTCGCGATTGTACGTGGTGTACCAGAGCGAGCGCGTCAGGCGGGCGTTGGGGTCGGCCTTGGCGGCGAGCAGCGCCTGCATGACTTCGTAGTACGTCGCCTGCTGCTGCAGCTGGAAGGCCGGCTGCGGCGTGCGGGTGCTCGGGGCCCACTCCTTGTTGAGCACCGCAAAGAGCGGCGCCGCGCCGGCATCGCTGGCGAGGTTGGGGTTGGCGCCGCGCTTCACCAGGCGAATGGCCAGATCGTAATGGCCATTGATGGTGGCCATGAGCAACGGGCTCGTATGGTCGCCACCGCTCACCTGATTGATGTCGGCGCCGCCGTCGAGCAGCGCGTCGGTGGTTTCGATTTCCCCTTCGCGCACGGCGAGCAATAGCGCCGTGAGCCCGCCCTGCACGCCCATGAGCTCGTTGTAGGCCGGATTGTCGTCGTCGAGGCCTCGGCCACCCTGCGCCGCCAATCGTGCTTCCTCGGCGGCGGTAGCCTCCCTGACGCCGGCAATGCCTTCGGCCGAGGCCGCGGCGCGTTCGACGTCGCGCGAGGCGCGCACGGCGGCTTGCACCTGTGCCGGGGTGGGCATCCAGTTGGGATTGTTGGCCTGCCCCTGCTTCTCGCGAAGCTCCTGCAGCAGCGCATCACGACGCGTCTTGGCCTGCTTGTCCTGCGCGGCACTGGCCATGATGTCGACCGTGCGCGCCACGAGGGCAGGGTTCGCACGGGCCTTGAGCAATACCCGCACCGCCTCTGCACGCCCCTTGCCGGCCGCAAGCATGAGCGGCGACTGGTTCCACCCTGGCTCCACCGCGTTCACGTCGGCGCCCGCCTTCAGGAGCGCCGTCAGGCTCGCCGGAACGCCCGCCATGGCGGCGAGATGCAGCGGCGAAACGCCTTCTGCTGTGAGTGCCCGTGCGTTGGCGCCTGCGGCCAGCAGCTGCTTCACGACGGCCGCGCTTCCCGCTTCGCTGGCGACATGCAACGGCTGGTAGCCACCGATACGCGTCGTGCCAGTCATGCCGGCCTTCGCCCGGAGCAACAGCGCCGCCATGGCGGAATCCCCGCGTTGGGCCGCCCAATGCAGTGCGGTCATGCCGTCGCTCTGCGGAGCGTTCACGTCGGCGCCCTTGGTCACGAGCGACCGCAGCCCCGACAGGTCGCCATTCATCGCGGCGTCGGCCACAGGTGTAGCCACGTCGGCGCGGGCGAACCCCACAACGCCATACGGGGAATACCACTGCGGCGGATGCGACATTGCTCCGCTGCCGAGCATGAGCGGCCACACCAATGCGGCCCCGCGCCACTCGCGCATCCAACGCGAGACGATCCGGTTCTGCTGTTGCATACGCGCCGAGCCTCCTCGTATCAGAACGTGAATTCGCCAGTGCTGTCGCCGAACGTCTGCAGATCGTCCATGCCGATCTTGTGCAGCATGGAGAGCATCGCGTTGGCCATAGGCGTGCCGTCCGGTGCCCGCAGGTGCTGATTGCCCGACGCAACGCCGTGACCGCCGCCCAGCAAAATGAGCGGGCAGCGACGGTGGTTGTGCGTGTTGCTGTCCGACATAGGCGAGCCGTACACGATGGTGGTGCTGTCGAGCAGCGACTTGTCGCCATCCATGGTGTTCTTGAGCTTGTCGAGCAGATACGGCAGCAGCGACACGTGATACTTGTTGATCTCGGCGAATTCCTTCACGCGCGCCGGGTTGTTCCCGTGGTGCGACGCGGGATGGAAGCCGGTCATCACGCCGCTGTCGGGGAAGACGCGTGCCGACGCGTCGCGCCCCATCTTGAAGGAAAAGACGCGCGTCATGTCACTCTGCAGGGCGAGCACCTGCATGTCGAACATGAGCTTCACGTGATCGCCGAAGTTATCGGGCACACCGGCGGGAGCGCCGGCCAGTTCACGCTCTTCACCCGACTTGTTGCGCGCTTCCACCTGCTGAATGCGGCGCTCGATTTCACGAATGTGTTCGAGATACTGATCCATACGGCGGCGATCGGTCGCGCCCAGCTCCCGATTGAGCTGCGCCACCCGTCCGGTAATCCAATCGAGCACACTGCCGGTGCTCTTATTGCGCGCCGCCCGTTCGGCGGGCGTGCCGCCGGCGCCGAAGAGCTGCTCGAACGCGACACGAGGGTCGCGGATCATGGGCAGCGGGTCGGTTGGCGAGCTCCAGCTGATGGAGTCGGTGTACATGCACGAATAGCCGTACGCGCAGCCGCCGGCGCGGTCGAGCGGTTCGATGCACAGCTGCATGCTGGGAATCGGCGTCGCCTGTCCGAAGCGTTGCGCGTACAT
>JAIXTI010000214.1 GCA_027484025.1 bacterium | reverse complement strand
CGTCCACGTCGACAAAGCGCTCGAGTTCGCGCGCGCCCCACAAGGCCGACAGCCGGGCGCGAAGCGTATCGGCCACGGGCAGATCGAGCGCGACCTTGCCATCGTGTCGCACCACGAAGTGCACATCGCGGCGCAGTGTCGCGATGGACTGCATGGTGTCGAGAATGGCACGCCATTCGCTGCGCGCGCCGCGCAAGAACTTCTGACGCGCCGGCGTGTTGTAAAACAGGCGGTGCACGGAGACGGTGGTTCCGCGACGGCGGGCCGCGTCGCGCGTATCGAGCAGTTGCCCACCGGCGACGCGCACGAGCGTGCCGGCGCCGTCGTCCGGTGCGGTCTCGATGTGCAGTTCGGATACCGAGGCGATTGCGGGCAGCGCCTCGCCACGAAACCCGAAGCTTCGCACGCCGACGAGTTGCTCCGCGGTGGTGATCTTGGACGTGGCGTGACGCGACAGCGCGAGCACGGCATCGCTGGGATCCATGCCGCAGCCGTCGTCGGCGATACGGATGAGCGCACGGCCGCCATCTTCGACAGTGATGTCGACGGTGCGTGCTCCGGCATCGATGGCGTTTTCGACCAGCTCCTTTACCACGGACGCCGGGCGCTCGACCACTTCGCCGGCGGCGATCTGATCGGCAACAGCACTGGGGAGCACGGCGATGCGCGGCATCCCGAAGCTTACCGGATTGTCGTGCCGGCGACGAGGGGCGCGATTCGTGACATCGGAATCCATCCGCTGCGTCCGTCGGTATGCTCGATACGGACCCACCCTTCTTGCGCAGAGGCCAACCGGACCACATCGCCGGTGGCCACACCGCCGGCGGTACCGGCTTCGAAACCAGGCGCCGTGCGCAGCGTTTCGGGGCGCCGCACCACGCCGAGCCCGGATGCGTCGAGCGCCCGATGTCCCCACCACGCGGTTCCCCCGGCGGCTACTGCGACGCAGAGCAGCAGCGTGGCGGTCAGCGCCATCGTGCCGCCGCGTTCCGCGCGTCGCCAGAGCACGAAGTACAGCGCCCATGCGGCGAGCCAGGCGAACACCGCAACACCAGTCAGCGCCAATACGGGGACCAGGGGCACGTCGGCCAACCCGCCACGCGCACCAGCAGGAAGCAGTGCGAGACGCTCCTGTACGTCGGCCGCCAGCGGCTCAAGACGGGCGGCGCGCTGCCACGCGATGACGGCCGATACCGTGTCGTTGGTTGCCCACGCAGCGGTCCCCCAGTTGAGCAACAGATCGACATCAAACGGACAGCGTTCTGCCGCTCCGGCGAACTGTTGGGCGGCACGAGAAAAACGATGTCCTTCGTAGGCAGCCGCGGCTTCCTGAACGGTCACATGAAGTGAGGCCGACGCGTTCGCACGCAGTTCATCACAGCTGACGGACGCCAATTCGGGTACACTTTGCGCGCCCGCCGCCACGACGGGCGCCGCCGCCGCAGCCACCGCCAGCCCCACGAGCAATGTGGTGCCGGCCCGTGATGCGCGCCGCGCCCAGAGCTTGGTTCGCCCATGCGGCACCGCTTCGTCCTGGACCTTGGCCATGAGGGTAGACGCCCGTGCCGCCACGGTGGCGTCGGCACGGGCCGCGTCGCCACCGAACCCCTCCATCGCGAGATCGTCGAGCAATTGTAACAGCGCGCTCGTCGTGCTTCGCGTTACGCCGCGCCGCCGCAATACGCGTTCGAGATCGATACGAGTCACCAGTTCGGTGGGGACGACATGCAGCCGGGTCGCGAGCTGCGCGAGGAGCGATCGACGCGTGCGACGTGCCACGCCGGCCGGCGAATCATCGTCCGCCGGTGCTTCGCGGGTAACGCCGACAATGGCCGCGTGCGACGTCGACATCCCCTTTCGGCGCAGACGTCGGAACAAGGCGAAGAGGGCGGGCAACGGGGCGAGCGCCAGGGCAACCAGCAATGCCGCGACGACGCCGGTTGAGAACTGCGAAATGGTTCGCGCGTCGACGCGTCGCCACGGGCGCAGCGGCAGGACATCGCCTTGCTCGCCCGTGCCGGCAGACGCGAGATCCCCTTCAGCAATTCGCACGTCCGCCGGAGCGGTTTGCGCATACGCGTACTCGGCCCGATAGGGATCGAAGTAGGCGTAGCGGATAACGGGCAGTGTGGCCGCCCCTTCCTGCGAAGGCGTAAGGATGAAATCGAATTCCTTCGCGCCGCGCACGAGCGAGCCGGTGGTGTCGACCTGCACCCGTTCGCTGCCAGGCACGACCGTGGCCCACGAGAGCTCGAGCGCGGGACGCGGCAACAGTTTCATGTTGCCGGTGCCTTCGATGCGCACTGTGAGCACGAGAGGATCGCCCACCCGCACGGCGGCGGCGTTGCGATTGTCATCAAAGCGCGCCGATGCGCGCAGCACACCCACGGCTCCAGCGAAGTCCGCAGGACGTCCTTCGACCGGCAGTGGCTTGATGACGATCTGGGCGCTTTCGGCGCGGACGACATACCGCTCTTCACGGCTGAAGTAGCTCGCCGACTGCGGTAGGCTGTACGTCAACATGGGTGCCGGCACCTTGAGCGCGCCGGCAGCAACGCCGAAGAGGCCGCGCTGAAAGACGTGCGCTTCGTAGGCCAGCCCGCCGCCGTAACTCCGCGGCGCAACACGTGTGGGCGAGCCGAGCTCATAGGCCAGCAGCCCGCGCAACTCCGGTGGCAGGAACTCGGGATTGCGGCGCAATCTGCTGCGGGCCTGATCGCTCAGGAGCACCGCCACCTGATAGGTGATCTGCTGCCCCACGAACACGGTGTCTGGAAACACGGCCGCATGAAAGTCGATGGGCTTGTTGCCGGTGCTGCGAATGCGCTCCACGATCGCCGTCGGCGATGGCTGCGCCATGACGACCGTCGATGCCAGGAAGGTCGCGACCACGAAGGCGATCACGGATGCGATTACACGAGGCATGCGACTCACCAATCCTTCCCGCCGGGCGGTACGCGCCCCTGACGTTGCTTGCGTCCCTGCACGTCCTTCTCTTCCCGCGCGGCACTGTTGAGCAACGCGTCGGCTTGCCGTTGATCGAGTCCACCCTCCGACTGCGGCTGATCCTTCTGGTCGTTGTTCTGCTTGTTGCCGCCGCCTCCTCCCCCACCACCACCGCCGCCACTTTGCGGCGGCTGTTTCTGCAAGGCGAGCTCGTAGTTCCACTTGGCGTCGGCGTAGTCGGGCCGCTCGATCAGAAACGCGCGATAGGCCGCGCGAGCGGCAGCCAGCTGTTGCTCGGCTTCGGGGAAGTCTGGCGTACGCCCCATCTTGAGCGCCGCGAGGCCGGCATTGAAGCGCGCGCGAGCCCGCACGTCGCCGTCGCTGTTGCGCCGCACGGCCTCCAACAGCCCCGCCGCTTCCTTGAGGGAATCGGCCCCCAAAACTGCGGTGCCCAGGTTGTACACGGTGCGCGCGGTGGTGTCGCCCTTCGCGATGAGCGAGCGATACGCCGCAATCGCTTCGGCCACGCGGCCTTCCTTGAACAACGCCGCAGGATCCGGCTCACCAGCGCAGGCCACGAAGCTCGACGGCACCAGCACCAACACGAGCAGCGCCAGCGATGAGGCCGCACGCGGCACCGTCGCGGCGCCCAAGCGCGAGGCGTGACCGGTATCGGCCGCCTCCGCGCGCGAGCGGCGCACCAGTCGCCACGTGTCGTAGCCAAGCAGGAACAGCGCCGGCAGCAGGAACCACGCGACCCGCGGCACATGGTCCTCGCGCGTGTCCACCTGTCGGCGCGCGGTGCGCAACGAGCGCAGCGCCCCGCGAATGCGCGTAGCCTTGTCGGACGACTCCGCCGGAATGAACGTACCACCGGCCGCCGTTGCGGCCTTTTCGAGCAACGCTGGGGCGTAGCGGGTCACCACTACGTTGCCGTCGTCGTCGGCCTTGGGCTTCACCACCGACCCGTCGCGCACGGGAATCGTGCTCCCCTTGGTCGTGCCAAATCCGACGGTGACGAGGCTGACGCCTTTGGCGCCGGCTTCGCGGGCAGCGACTTCGACGTCTTCGGCCGCGTCGAACGATTCACCATCGGTCATGATCACGAGTGCACGATCGGCACTGCCATCGCTGGCGAGCAACAGCTCCGTGCCCTGCCGAATGGCTTTGGCAATCGAACTCCCCGCCTGCCCCACGACCGACGGATCGAGATTCTCGAGGAACAGCTCGAGCGCGCCGTCGTCCGCGGTGAGCGGTGTGAGAATGTAGCTGCGTCCTGCAAAGGCGATGAGCGCTACGCGATCGGCCTGCGACATGGCGCGGAGTCGACGGACCTCCTGCTTGACCCGCTCGAGCCGGTTTGGCTTGTCGTCGGGCGCCATCATCGACAACGAGGCATCGATGGCGATCGCCATGTCGATCCCGCGCGAACTCATGGGGCCACGCGAGAGCCCCCACCGCGGTCCAGCGAGCGCCAGACCGATCAGCAGCGCTGCCGCGACGAGCCGTACGGTGCGGCGCCCATCGCCGGTATCCGTGCCGCGAACGAGGCGCGCGAGCGCCGCGGCGTCGGCATAGCGCGCCAATCGCGACTCACGCTGCGCGGCGCGTTGGCGACGCAGCCACCACACGACGAGCGGCAGGGCGACGGCCAGCACCAGATATACGGGTGTGTCGAAAACGAACGGCGGCACGTTGTCGCCGAGCGGGATCGTGAGTGGAGCGAGCGGATTCATGCACACCTCACGGCAGCACTCCGCGCTTGGCCCGCAGCCAGAGCTCGGCGAGCAGGGCGAACACGCCGAGCAGCAGCGGCCACCGGAAGCGCTCCGTGTAGCGAATGAACGCCTTGGCTTCTACGGCGGTGCGTTCGAGACGATCGATCTGTTCGTAGATGGCCTGGAGCGCCGCGGCGTCCTTGGCGCGGAAGTACCGGCCACCGGTGGTATTCGCGATCTCCGTGAGCAACGGCTCGTCGATTTTCACCGGACGATTCTCGTAGCGGAGGCCGAAGAGTCCGCGACCGACGGGCACCGGCGCCATCCCTTCGCTACCCACGCCGATCGTGTAAATGCGAATGCCGAAGGCGCCGGCGGCCTGCGCCGCCGTGCGTGGATCGATGGCGCCGCGATTGTTCTCGCCGTCGGTCAGGAGCACCATGACCCGCGAGCGTCCGGGCGAGTTGCGCAGCCGGTTGGCCGCGGTGGCGATCGCGGTGCCAATGGCGGTGCCGTCCTCCAGCTGTCCGACCTGCAGGTTGTCGATTGCCGCGAGTACGACCGGATAGTCGGTCGTGAGCGGCACCTGCGTCAGTGCCTCCCCCGAGAAGGCGATCAATCCGACACGATCGGTCGTTCGACCAAGGACAAACCGCTTGAGCTTTTCGCGGGCGACTTCCATGCGGTTCTGCGGCTGAAAATCCTCCGCGAGCATGGAACTCGAAATGTCGACCGTGAGCGCGATATCGATGCCATCGCTGTTCACCCGTTCCGCACGGGCGCCCGAGCGCGGTTGGGCGACCGCCACGATGAGTCCGGCGAGTGCCGCGACGCGAAGCCATGGCAACCACTTGACCCATCGCAGCGACGGGCGTGGCCCCGTCGCGAGCACCCGGGCTCGGGAGAACGGGATGGTGCGCAGCTGCGCGGCGCGACGGCGTTGCCACCAGATCCAGAGCGGGAGGAGCGCCAGCAGGAGGAGCGCTTCGGGATGTGCGAAGTTGAGCCCGAACAGGTTGACGGCGCTGATGCGATCCAGCCACCATGCGCCGAGTCCGAGGGAGTCGGCGGCACTCATACGCCGGCTCCGCTCTTCGGGCCACGCGGCTTGCGTGATGCGCGCCGTGCGTTGTCTTCGAGGTCGTGCTTCTCGCGTTCGACGGCCGCGGCAGCGGCCTTTCTCGCGGCCTCTTCGGCGGCTCGCCGCTCCTGCTCGACACGCTCCACATGTTCGACGACGGCTCGCGCGCCGCCAGCCAGCTCGCGCGCGCGCTCCGGTGATACCCGGCGCGCGGCGAACTTGATGCCATCGACATCAGCGAGCAAGGACAACAAGCGGTCGTGCGGGAGGCGCGCGTCGTCGGCCAGTACGTCCAGCAGCTCGACGCTCGTAAGCGCAAGCGCGGCATTGGGGGCACGCGCTGCCAGATAGAGCCGCATGACATCGACCGAGAGGGCCACATAGCGCCCGGCCTCACCGGCATCGGCCAGCCCGATCTGGTCGAGGCGATCGAACTCGTGGAGCGCGCGGCCATACACGTCGAGCGGCACCGGCGCCTTGCGTGTGACTGCGGCGCGGCGACGCCGCTTCCACAGCCACCAGAGCAGCCCGAGGGCCGCCAGCACGAGCAACGCCGGCCACCACTGCTGCCACCACGGCACCACGCGGGGGAACAGGTCACGCGCCGGCTTCGGGATGTGCAGCGTACTGTCGCCGGGCAACACCGAACGGACGAACACGCGCGCGTTCGTCAGCGGAACACGCGTTGCGCTCCCGTCAATGCGGACCATGGCATCGGGCATGTTGAGCGGCAACGAACCCACGTCCCACGCGCTCAGGGAGTATTCGGCCTTCTCGCGCCGCATTCCGAGCTTGGTCCCTTCATCGGTGATCTTCACGGGGCCGCGCATGGCCACGACGGCCGACGAGTCGGCGATGGTGGGCCATTCGATGCGCGCGTTCGCCGGTACCGCGATGGTGACCACAAAGACGAACGGGTCACCAACGGTCACCGTATCGGGACGGACCATCGTCCCGGCGCGCACCCGCGCACCGGTCCCCGACGACAGAAAGGTCGTGTCGGCCTGCTGCGGCGGCTGTGCGACCGAGCGCGTGCTGTGGAGGTTCATCGGCGCGGGATGTCGCGGCTTTCGACGGCGAGGGCCGCATCGCCCATGGCCCCGCGCGGGCCGGTGCGCACAGCGCCGTGCGCACGACGAGCGCGAGCCCGGAAGAACGCGAGCAGCGCATCGACGTAGCCATGTTCGGTGTGCACGATGATCTCATCGAGCCCGAGTCGACCGAACAACTTGCGACGCGCTTCGTCTTCGGCCGCAATACGTTGTGCGAACGCCGCGCGAACCGCAGGGTGTGACGTGTCGATCTCGACGACGTCTCCGGTTTCCGGATCTTCGAGACGCGCCGCACCGACGTTCGGAAGTACGCGCTCGGCGGGATCTTCGAGCGTCACGGCAACAACGTCGTGGCGCTGCGCGAGACGCGCGAGCGGTTTCTCGACATCGTCCGCGATGAAGTCCGACGCGAGAAAAACCACCGAACGATGCGGGAGCAATCGCATGAGGCGATCGACCGCGACGGTGAACGAGGTCCCACGTCCCTTGGGCTCGACGGCCAACAGATCACGAATGAGGCGCAGCGCGTGCTTGCGGCTCTTGCGCGCCGGCAGTGCGTGCTCGACCTGATCACTGAAGAGCATGAGCCCGACGCGATCGTTGTTGCGTACCGCCGCCAGCGACAGAACGCCGGCCAGTTCGATGGCGAGGTCGTGCTTGAAGCGGGCGCGGGTGCCGAAGCGCGCCGATCCGGAGAGGTCGACCGCAAGCATGATCGTGAGCTCACGCTCTTCGACATAGCGCTTGACGAACGGCTTGCCCATGCGCGCCGAGACGTTCCAGTCGATCGAGCGCACTTCGTCTCCGGGCTGGTATTCGCGCACTTCGGCGAACTCCATCCCCTGCCCCTTGAAGAGCGAGCGATACTCACCGGCAAAGCGCGAATCGAGCAGCCGGCGCGTGCGCACCTCTATGCGACGCACCTGCCGCAGGACGTCCGCGGTGGCGATGTCGGTCACGCTCATACGGCGATGATTACGACGTGTGCATTACGGGGCTTCGACGACTGCGAGCAGCCGGGCCACGATGGTGTCGCTCGTCACGCCTTCGGCGTCTGCTTCGAAGGAGGTCAGCACGCGATGTCGCAGGACGTCCGGGGCAATGCTCTTCACATCGTCGGGGGTGACGAACGCACGCCCACGAAGAAACGCGTGCGCACGCGCGGCCTGTCCCAACGCAATCGTCGCGCGTGGTGATGCGCCGAACTCGATGAGCGGGCGCAGATCGGGAGCGCCGACTTCATGGGGGAAACGCGTGGCGTGCACCAACTCCACGATGTAGTCGACGATGCGTTCATCCATGTACAGCTCGGAGATGCGACGACGGGCGTCGAGCAGTGCCTCGGGCGACGCGACCGGTGTGATGTCGACTTTGTCGCCACCGGCCATGCGCCGCAGGATTTCCTTTTCTTCGGCGCGGGTGGGATAGCCGACCCGCAGCTTCATCATGAAGCGATCCACCTGCGCTTCGGGCAATGGGTACGTGCCCTCCTGCTCGATGGGGTTCTGGGTGGCGAGCACGAGGAACGGTTCGGCGAGACGGTACGTGGTGCCGCCGATCGTCACCTGCTTTTCCTGCATCGCTTCCAGCAGCGCCGCCTGCACCTTGGCCGGCGCGCGGTTGATTTCGTCGGCAAGGATGATGTTGGCGAAAATCGGCCCATGCTTGACGCGGAATTCGCCGGTGGGCTGATCGAAGATCTGTGTGCCGACGACGTCGGCGGGGAGCAGGTCCGGGGTGAACTGAATGCGCTGAAACGTGGTGCGCACGGTTTCCGCCAACGTCCGGACGGTCAGTGTCTTGGCGAGCCCCGGGACGCCTTCGAGCAGGACGTGTCCTCCGGTGAGGAGGCTGATGAGCAGCCGCTCCACCATGTATTCCTGTCCGACGATGCGGCGTGCGACTTCGCGCAATACGCCCTGTACCAGAGCCGCGTCCTGTGACGTGGCAACACTCGTGGTCACGTAACCCTGCTCCTGTGTGTGAGACCTGCGTGAATCACGCCTGTTTCCGCATACCCCGACAAGGCACCGTCTGCTCCATGGGCTCTGTCGAGTGCCGCCGGCGCCCCCCGCCCAACCCGGCGGCGGCGGCTGGCGTCACGACCGTTGTCACATCTTGCCGATGATGGCGTCGAGCACCGTACGTTCCGCCGCGGTGAGCGCACGCGCTTCCCCTGACGGCAGATTGCCCAGCCGGACAGGACCGAAGTTGGTGCGCACGAGGCGTTCCACCTCGAGGTCGAGCGCATCGCAGATACGCCGGACTTCGTGCGTCTTGCCTTCGGCGATGGTGATTTCGAAGGCCCAGCGCCTGGCGCCCAGGGGGTGGGCCTGCACGTCCTTGGGGGTGACGAGGCCGTCCTCGAGCTGCACGCCCTGCTTGGCACGCTTGGCCGCGGAGACCGCATCGCCACGCACAGTGGCGATGTAGGTCCGTTCGACTTCGCGGCTGGGATGCGTGAGGGCGTGGGCGGCGGTGCCGTCGGTGGTCAGGAGCAGCACGCCCTCGGTCATGAAGTCGAGCCGTCCCACGTAGACGAGCCCCGGGACATCCTCGACGAGATCGAAGACGGTTTTGCGCCCTTGGGGATCTTTGCGCGTGGTCATCGTGGCGGCGGGCTTGTTGAGCACGATCCAGCGATGGGCGGTGATCTTCGTTTTGACGGTGGCGCCGTCGAGCGTGATGACGTCTCGGGCGGGGTCGACCGATTGGCCGATTTGCGCCACGACGCCGTTGACGAGCACTCGTCCCTCGGCCACCGCGAGATCGGCTTCGCGACGCGACACGACGCCGGCGCGAGCGAGCGCACGCTGGACGCGCATGGGGCCTTCATCGCGCGCCTTGACGGTGCCGCCGGCTTTGTTGATGAACTGGCCCCCGCCCGGGATCATGGCGGGCTTGGCCGCCGGGCGCGCCGGCCCCTTCTTGCGGGGATCCCGGCGCGGCGCCTGCCGAGCGTCGCCGTCGCCACCGCGGCCACGGCTCTCGCTACGTGAGGCCTCGTGCGAGCGGGATGCCGGGTTGATGTCGGACTTGGCCGCGGGCCTGGCACTGGAGCGGCCCGCCGGTTTCGCGGGGCCTTTGCCATGGCCACGGCTGCCGCCCTGCCCCGATGACTTGGATGAGGGGCGCGAGGCGCCGCCGCGGCTGCTATTGCGGGGGCCGCCTTCCCCGCCGGAACGACGCGCGGGCGTCACTCGGGAACGACCGTGGCGTTCCCCGCGCCCCGGAGCGCGATCGCGAGTTCGTCAGCGCGCGGCAACTCCTCGAGGTGACGGAGGGCGAACTGTTCGAGGAACTGCGGCGTGGTGCCGTACAGCAGCGGTCGACCGATGCCTTCGCTGCGCCCCACGATGTCGATGAGGTTCCGTTCGTGGAGCGACTTGAGCACGGAGCCCACGGCGACGCCGCGGATCTCTTCGATTTCGGCGCGTCCGATGGGTTGCCGATAGGCCACGATGGCCAGCGTCTCGAGCGCGGCCGCCGACAACTTGGTGGG
>JAIXTI010000265.1 GCA_027484025.1 bacterium | reverse complement strand
GCGTCGTGGCAATGGCAGTCGGGTGATGGGCGAAGTCATCGTACAGGGTGATCCGGCCGCGACTGGCCAGCCGCTCCAAGCGGCGACGCGGCGGCTTGAAGCCCGTCAGTGCGGCCAGCACGGCGGTCAGGTCGAGGCCATACGCCGCGGCGGCGGCGATCGCACCCAGCGCATTCGCAACATTGTGCCGCCCGCACAGCGACCAGCGCACGGCACCAGCCACCTGCCCTTCGCGGAACACCGTGAACGCCGAACCGTCGGCTGCATCCAGCCGCGCCCGCCATTCCGCGTCACCGCGCTCGAGGGAATAGCGCTGCACCCGGCTCCAGCAGCCCATCGCCAGCACCCGCCGCAGCGCCTCGTCATCGCCGTTGACGATCAGCCAGCCATCGGGCGGCACGGTACGAACCAGATGGTGGAACTGCCGCTCGATCTGGCCGAGATCGTCGTAGATGTCGGCGTGGTCGAACTCCAGATTGTTCAACAGCGCGATTTCGGGCCGGTAGTGGACAAACTTGGCGCGCTTGTCGAAGTAAGCGCTGTCGTATTCGTCCGCTTCGACGATGAAGGCCGGACCCTGGCCGAGCCGGGCGGAGACTGCGAAATTGCCGGGCACGCCGCCAATCAGAAAGCCCGGGGCTGCGCCGCAGGCCTCGAAGACCCAGGCCAGCATGCTCGAGGTGGTGGTCTTGCCGTGGGTGCCGGCCACCGCCAGCGTGCGGCGGCCCGGCAGGATCTGTTGCGCCAGCCAGTCCGGTCCGGACACGTAGCGCAGCCGCTGCGCCAGCATCGCCTCGACCACCGGCATGCCGCGTTTCAACGCATTGCCGACCACCACCAGACCCGGCGCGGCAGGCAGCGCGTCAGCACCGTAACCCTCATGCAGCTGGATGCCGAGTGCCTCCAGCTGGGTGGACATCGGCGGATAGACCGCGGCGTCGCAGCCGCCGACCGGGTGACCGGCTTCGCGCGCCAGCGCGGCGAGGCCGCCCATGAAGGTGCCGCAAATGCCGAGGATGGTCAGGGGTTGCGGTGCTGCGCTCATGGTCGGAGATCGTTGCTGCGGCAGATCGCGGATTGTCGGCGAGCCGCTGCGCGACCGGCGTCGACGTCCGCAGCCCCGTTCACCCGCCGGCCCCGACCGGCGTCAGCCACAGCCGCAACGCCTGCGGCAGGACCTGCAAGGCGATCATCGCCGCGACCCCGAACGGCATCGGCACCGACAGCGCCCGCGCCAGCACCAGTCCACCGGCAAGCCACAACCAGCCGACCAGGCCGATCGCCACCATTTCGAAGAACTGCATCAGGGCCGGCGCTTGCTGGGTGGTTCCGTAGCCCAGCGTTGCCGCCAGCAGCGCGGCCGTCAGCAGCAAGGACACGCCCGACAGCGCGGTCAACGTCTGCAGCAACCGTGCCGGATGCCCGCGCAGCCGCAGCATCAGCCAGACGCCACCGATCCGCGCCAGCATCAGTTCCAGCCAGAGTAACTGGGGCAACCCCAGCAGCGCCAGCACCAACGCCTGCAGCAGGCAGTCGATTGCCAACAGCGGCCACAGCAAGCCGCGGGACGGCGCCACATCGGCCGGCGTGCCGCTCAGCCGCAGCAGGTCAAGGCAGTGAAACAAGGTCGCGAGCATCGACGAACTCCGGGCCGGTACCCGCCGGATCATCGGCGAGTCACGACCGACCGTGGCGTGCTTGCCGTGACGCAACCATCGTCGCAGCATCGAGACTCCGATCGTGGTGGGGCTGCCGATGCCGCTGACCGTGCTGGACACCCGTGGCGACTACTGCCCGCTGCCGCTGCTGAAGCTGCGGCGCGACGCTGCGCAATTGGCACCCGGCGACACGCTGGAAATCTGGAGCACCGATCCGCTGGCACCGCTCGACTTCGAAGCGTGGTGTCTGCGCGAAGGTCACACCTACACCGAGGCCGTGGCGACTGAAGCGCATCAGGTTTGCCAGATTGTGATCAGCGATCCGGGTTGCGGGGTGCGCTGATCGGCAACCCCGAAGTCCACGCTGCCGCGCCGGAAACCGGCTCGTCACAAGCCGGGCGATGCCGAACGCGGCCGCAGCATCAGACCGCCGCAAGCGCGTCCCGGCCGCTCGCAGCGACGCTCGGCTCAGTAGTAGGCCGTCTCGGGGTCCGGTTTTGGCCGCGACGGACTACCGAGCCAGCGCTGCGGCAGGGCCAGAATCCGCTTCAGCAATGACTCGTTGACGTAATGACGCTCGCGCGGCGCCTCGGCATCGGCAGCGACCACATAACGGGCGGCCGCGTCGGGGTTCTGCTTCAGCTGCCAGTAGCGGCCCAGCGCGGCCTCCACCGACAGGCGACAAGACCCCACGCGCACCGGCTTCAGCAACATCCGGAACACCTGGCCCTCGTTGATCAAATCAATGGCCAGCTGCGCGTTCGCGCGGTCGGTCAGCACCACCGCCGCGATCATCGGGTGATGCCGCTTCAGCTCCTTGATCAGCCCGGTCAGATCGGCTCGACCACTGTCGGTCTCGCTGATCACCACCCCGACCTCATGCTGT
>JAIXTI010000024.1 GCA_027484025.1 bacterium | reverse complement strand
TCTCGGACGCGTGGTCGGGCATTGGCGTGTCGGCGACGTCACGGACGCATCGCAGTTAGCTGCGGCGCTGCAGAGGCTCCCCGCAGTGCACGGCGCCGTCTCCCGCTGCTTCGCGGCGTACGAACAGTCGCAGCTGCCGTTGGCCATCGTGCGCGAGCAGCTTGGCATTCCTGGACTCTCCAGCAACGCCGCCAACAACTTCCGCGACAAAGCTCGCATGAAGGACGTGCTCCGGGCCGCGGGCATCCCCGTCGCACGCCACCAACTCGTGGGCGAGCCTGGCGACGCCCGCCGCTTCGTTGCCGACGTCGGCTTTCCGATCGTGGTCAAGCCGCCTGCCGGCGCCGGCGCCAAAGCCACCGAACGCATCACCGACGCCAACGCCCTCGAAGACGCCTTGCATCGGTATCGGCCCTCCGCTGACGACCCGATGCTCGCCGAAGAGTTCTTGCGCGGCACCGAGCACTCCCTCGAGACGGTGACGATCAATGGTAAGCCCGTCTGGCACTCGCTCACGCGCTATGCACCAACGCCGCTCGAAGTCATCGAGAATCCGTGGATTCAGTGGACCGTCCTGCTGCCGCGCGAAGTCGACGATCCACAGTACGACGACATCAAGCGCATCGGCGACAAGGCGCTCGCGGCGCTCGGCATGACGACGGGCGTGTCGCATTGCGAATGGTTCCGGCGTCCGGATGGATCGGTGGCCATCAGTGAAATCGCGGCCCGTCCACCCGGGGCGAACATGACGACCATGATCTCCCGTGCTCACGACATCGATTTTGTCGGCAGCTGGATCCGGCTCATGGTCGACGGGCAGTTCGTCGCCCCTTCCCGCCGCTACGCGGTGGGTACCGCGTATTTGCGCGGACAAGGCCACGGCGCCGTCGCGCACATCGAAGGACTCGACGTCGTCCAGCGCGACTTCGGCCACCTTATCTGCGATGCGCGACTGCCGTACCTCGGTCAGCACCCCACCGGGAGTTACGAAGGCGAAGGCTTCGTGATTCTGCGACATTCTGACACGAGGGTGGTGCAGGACGCGCTGACGCGTATCATCTCTACTGTGAAGGTTGTGCTTCGTTAGTCGGGCTCCCCAACGGGGGTGTTCCCCGGGCCCGCTTTCCCGTACGCAGGAACTGCGATGTCGATGTCCAAGACCGTGCTCATGATCACGCCGGGCTATCCCGGTGAAATGCCCCTGTTCACCCGCGGCCTCTCCGAGCAGGGCGCTACGGTGCTGGGCGTGGCCAATGGGCCGGCCCATGAACTGCCTGAACTCGCGCGGCGCCACCTCAGCGACTACCTGCAAGTGCCCGACCTCTTCACCAATGTGCCGAGCGCCATCGAGCAGCTCCGCCGCTGGCTCGGCGCGCGCACGCTCGATCGCGTCTGCTGCCTCTGGGAACCCGGCATCGAACTCGCCGCGCAAATTCGCGAAGCCTTCGACGTGCCCGGCCAGCGCTACGACCAGGCGATCAAGTTCCGCAACAAGGACCTGATGAAGCAGGCGCTCGCTGAAGGCGGAGTGCGCGTGCCGCATCACGCCGTGGCGAGCACCCCCGCCGGAGTCTGGGCGGCGGCCGAACAGGTGGGCTATCCGCTCATCATCAAGCCCATCGCCGGTGCCGGTTCCATGGACACCTATCGCTGTGACGATGCCTCCGAGGTTGCGGCCGCTATCGCGCAGCTCGGACATATCGAAACGGTCGACGTCGAAGAGTTCATCGATGGTGAGGAGTTCACCTATGACACCATCTGTGCCGGCGGGGACATCAAGTACTTCCACGTGGGGCACTATCGCCCACGCCCGCTCATCGCCCGCACCAACGAATGGATTTCGCCGCAGACGCTCTCCTATCGCCACGTCGACAATCCGTGGGTAACCGGCGGCATCGCCCTCGGCGAGCAGGTCATCAAGGTGCTCGGCTACGATACCGGCTTCACGCACATGGAGTGGTACCGTAAATCCGACGGCGAGGTGGTCTTCGGGGAAATCGGCGCCCGCCCGCCCGGTGCCCGCACCGTCGACCTCATGAACTTCGCCAGCAACGTCGACCTGTTCGCCGGATGGGCGGAGGCCGAACTGCATGGCACCTTCTCCATCCCGATCGAGCGCCCGTTCAACGCCGCGTGCATTACCAAGCGGGCGAATGGGCAGGGGCGCATCCGGCGGATCGAAGGGCTGGAGCTGCTCAAGAGCCGCCTCGGCGACGCGATCTGCACGATTGACCTGCTTCCCGTCGGGTCCCCGCGCCGCGATTGGAAGGCCACCCTGCTGTCCGACGGCTACGTGACCATTCGTCATCCGGATTGGGACACCTGCAAAGCAATGGCCGATATGGTCGGAACCCATTTGCAACTGTTTGCGCACTGAGACCGACGGCGCCCCCGGCCACCGTGGCACGGGGGCGCAAATTGTTGCGCCGATGCCTCACCACTGGTGGTCTGAGCGCAACGTGTAGCGGACTCGACTGTTTGTGCGGAATCACAAACGTGTGCTTTTCAGAGGGAAACGGCGGTACAGGCGGTGATGTGGGCGGCGGCACACCGCTTGCCCTAAGGGATGTCGAAGGCCGCGTTGAGACGGCCACGAAGAACTTCCTCACTGCCGGATACGCCAGATGTCGCCAATCCTCGATGAACCGCCGGTCGATCCCATTCGCAGCTACTTCTCGCAGCAGTGCGTGATGCTGACGGGGATTGCCTCAGGAGTTGTTGAGGCGCCGGCCGGTGATGCGCTCCATTCGCCGACCTACCACATGGGACGTCGCGATGGCCTGCACGTGGTGGTGGCGCACCTCGCTTCCAGCCGCACGCTCAAGGAGGCCGCCGACAAGTGTGTGGCGTTTGGCCGTGGCGTCGAGGAGCGTGCCGATACGCACCCGTACGGTCCCGATTGGTCGCAGGGCTTCGCCCAGGCCACCATGGAGGCCGCCGCCGACATCGCCATGTTCGCTGCAACGTCGTACGTCCCGCCGGTCGATAAGGCGCGCTTGCGCGCCGCCCGGACGGCGGCGCGGCACCTGTCGCCGCTCCATGGGCTCTGGTCGCCCAAGGCACCTGGCACCGAACAGCCGCGCTCCCACCACGAGTGGTAAGCCGGTCGTTCTAGAGCACCGTAGTCTCCAGTGGCAGTGAAGTAGGGAAGTGGCGGGCGTCCGGGGGGGCGCCCGCCACTATACGTTTTCGCCAGCCAGGCAGCAGCCCCACAAGCGGGGCCGGGCGCTGTTAACTTGTGAGCTATGCCCAAGAAGCCCATTACCGTGCTGGACGCGCGCGCGCTCGATCGCACGCTGCGCCGCATGGCCGACCAGATCCTCGAGCTCAACGCCGGGACCGACAACCTCGTCATCGTCGGCATTCAGCGTCGTGGCGTGCAGCTCGCTGAACGGATCGTGCGCATCATCGAGTCGCAGGAAAAAGTGACCGTCGCGTCGGGCGCCCTCGACATCACGCTGTATCGCGATGATCTGCAGACCGTCGGCCCGCGTCCGGTTGTCGGTGCGACATCGCTGCCGTGGACCCTCGACCATCAGCACGTCGTCATCGTCGACGATGTGCTCTATACCGGACGCACCGTACGCGCGGCCCTCGACGAACTCGCGGACTTCGGCCGACCGTCGCGCATCGCCCTCGCCGTCCTGATCGACCGCGGGGGACGTGAGCTCCCCATCCATGCGGACATCGTCGGACGTCGCATCGATGTGGCCGCGGATCAGCGCGTCGACGTGTTCATCGAGGAACTCGACGGTCGTGACGACGTGGTCATCGCCTCCCGCACCGAGGAGAGCTGACGGTATGGCCGGTCCCCTTGGCAAGGACCTCCTGGGGCTCGCGCCGCTCTCGGCCGAGCAGATCCAATTGGTGCTCGACACCGCCGTGCCGTTCCGCGAAATCTCCGAACGCGCCATCAAGAAAGTGCCGACGCTGCGCGGCGCTACCATCGTCAATCTGTTTTTCGAAGCATCCACGCGCACGCGCATCTCCTTCGAGTTCGCCGAGAAGCGGCTCAGCGCCGATACCGTCAATGTGGCGTCCGCCGGGTCGAGCGTCTCCAAGGGTGAAACGCTGGTCGACACCGCGCGGAATCTCGAAGCGATGAAGATCGATATGGTCGTCATCCGCCATGGCGGATCGGGCGCCGCGAAGTTCCTCGCCGAACGCATCGAATCGAATGTCGTCAACGCGGGTGACGGCACCAACGAACACCCCACGCAAGGGTTGCTCGACATGCTCACGTTGCGCGATCGCTTCGGTGATCTGCGCGGCAAGAAGATCTGCATTGTCGGCGATGTCCTGCACTCGCGGGTCGCCCGCTCGAACATCTGGGGACTTACCAAGCTTGGCGCAGACGTCGCCGTGTGCGGCCCGCGTTCGTTGCTGCCCAACGCCATCGAAGCGATGGGCGTGACGGTATTCAATCGCATCGAAGCGGCCATCGAGTGGGCGGATGCCCTCAACGTGCTGCGCTTGCAACTCGAACGCATGCAAGCCGGTTACATCCCGTCGCTGCGCGAATACAATCGCGTCTTCGGCGTGACCAGCGCGCGACTGGAAAAGGCGCCGCGCGATTTGCTCATTCTCCATCCGGGCCCGATGAATCGTGGCGTGGAAATCGATAGCGACGTGGCCGACGGACCGCACTCGGTGATCCTCGATCAGGTCACGAACGGCGTCGCCGTGCGTATGGCTGTCCTGTACCTGCTTGCCGGTGGCAAGCCTGAACTGGCCGAAGCGGCCAAGAAGGGAGTAGCATAATGGCGTACCCGATCAACTCACGGGACCTGCTCATTCGCGGCGGTCGCATCATCGATCCCTCCCAGGGACTCGACACCGTTGGCGACGTGCTGTTGCGCAACGGTGTGGTCGAAGCGTGCGGCGGCAACATCAGCACGCCCGATGGCGCGGAAATCCTCGATGCATCGGGGCTGGTCGTCGCCCCGGGCTTCATCGACGTCCACGTGCACTTGCGCGAGCCGGGTCGCGAAGACGTGGAGACCGTCGCCAGCGGCGCACACAGCGCGGTCGCCGGTGGCATCACGGCCGTGTGCTGCATGCCCAATACGAAGCCGGTCACCGACAACCAGGCCGTCGTCGGCTTCGTCATTCAGAAAGCGGAGCAGGCGGGTTTGGCGCGTGTCTATCCGTACGGGGCCATCTCCGTCGGGCAGAAGGGCGAAACGCTCGCCGAAATGGCCGAGATGGTCGGTGCCGGTGCCGTCGCCTTCAGCGACGATGGTCGCCCCGTGGAAAGCGCGCAGCTCATGCGCTCCGCCCTCGAATACGCGCGCGCGTTCAACGTGCCCATCGCCGAGCACTGCGAGGATATGACGCTCGCGCGCGGCGGCAGCATGAACGAAGGCATCATGAGCGCGAAGCTCGGCCTCAAGGGCATTCCGGCCGAAGCCGAAGAGATCTACGTCATTCGAGACATCCTCCTCGCCAAGCGCACCGGCGGGCACATTCACATGTGCCACCTCAGCACGAAGGGCTCCGTGGAACTCGTGCGCTGGGGCAAGGAGCGCGGCATCAACGTCACGGCCGAAGTGTGTTCACACCACATCTCGCTCACCGAAGATGCGGTCGACGGCTACAACACCAACGCCAAGATGAATCCGCCGCTGCGCACCGCCGAAGATATCGAAGCGTTGCAGCAGGGACTCGCCGATGGCACGATCGATCTGCTCGTCACCGACCATGCGCCACACCACTACGACGAAAAGGAACGCGAGTTTGCCGATGCGCCCAATGGCATCGTCGGGCTCGAAACCGCCCTCGGCGTGAACACCACGTACTTGCTGCACACCGGCATCATCACGCTGTCGCAACTCGTCGATGCGATGAGCTGCAAGCAGGCCAAGATTTTCCACCTGCCCGGTGGCACGCTCGCCAAGGGCGGAATCGCCGATGTCACGGTCTTCGATCCGAACGCCAAGTGGACCTGCGACCCGAAGCAGTTCAAGTCGAAGGGACGCAACACGCCGTACGGCGGGCACGAGTTCACCGGTCACGCGCGCTTCACGATCGTCGGCGGGCGCGTCGTCTTTACCGCGTGAACACGTCAGCCGTGACCTGTGATGTGGGTCACAGCTAACGCTAGCCAGCAGTACCTGTACGGTTCATGCTGTCACAAATTGCCGCTGTTTGTTCCGATCGTGACAGCTGCATCCCGTTGTCCCGTGACACGCCTCGGGGCGCATCGTCGGTTCCAGAGACGCTGCCGTCCGCAGAATGCCCGGGGCGTGTCCACTATGTTTTCTCGCTCTCCTGACGGAGTCTGACCTCGTGTCCATCGAAGAAGTGCGCACCCTGGTCGCCGAGCGACAGCGGTATGACGACTGGCTGGCGGCCCTCGAGGCCAAGCGCGCCGACACGCCGCCTCGTGTGTATGAGCGCGTGCACGGCGACTACCTCGGGCGCCGCGAAGAAGTCATCACCCGTCTCCAGTCACACGTCGGGAGCCTTTCCACGTTGGGGAGCGAACTCGAAGACCGCCTGCGCGATCTCGAAGCACGCCTCGCCGCACACGAGGAAGAACTCGCCGAGGGCATGCTTCGAAATCTCGTCGGGGAGTACGATGGCGATCGCTGGGACAGCGTACGTCAGGACGTCGAGCACAAGATCGAAGCCCTCGGCCACGAACGCGCCGCGCTCGCGACCGAAGTCGAAGACGTGCAGACGCTGCTGGCCAGTGCGCGCACGGCGCCGGTCGCGGATGACGTGGCGGCGGCCGAGATCCTCGAGGTGCCGGAGCCTCAGGTCGCCGAACCGGAGCCTGTGGAGCCGGTCGCGGTGAGGGAACCGACGCCGGTAGCCGCCGTCGAGGCGATTGTCGAAGAGTCGGTGCCGGTCGCCGAGCTGATCATGCCGGCCGACGAACTCGAAGATACGGCGGAGATTGCGGTGCCGCTGGCATTCGCCTCCGAAGAGGTGATCGAGCCGGTGAACACGGCGACGATTACTGACGCGGTGGCCGAACAGGACGAAGCGCTGCTCGACTTTGATGTGTCCGGCCTCGTCGAGAATCCGGTGCCGCAGGGGGCGCGTCATGAAGACGTGCTGGCCGATGTCGCCGCGCTCTTCGATACATCGAGCATCACGGCCGTGCCAGAACCTTCCGCCCCCGTTGGCGCAGCGCCAACGGACCGCGCGGAATTTGACGACGCGCTCGCGATGTTCGGTGAGAGCACGAGCGACGCGGATGCCGAGTTCCTGCGGTCGCTCGATGGTATCGTCGCCGAGCACGACGCGCCGCCCCGCGGAGGGGCGCTGGTCGACAGCTCGACGGCGACCGCGACGCCACCTGCGGCGCCGAATACCGGTGATCCGTTCGACGATCTCGCGTTCTTGCGCTCCGTGATCGCCCCCGGCGCACCAGGCGCCGAACCGCCGGCCCCCGTGTCGTTGCCGACGGCCGCCGCGTCTTCCAGCGCCAATAGCAACGAACCGCAGAAGACACTCCGCTGCACCGAGTGCAGCACCATGAACCTGCCGACCGAGTGGTACTGCGAACGCTGCGGCGGCGAGCTGGCCGCGTTCTGATCGATCTGATCTGGATCCGGGATACCATCCAAACACAGAAGGCCGGTCTCTCGCGAGACCGGCCTTCTGTGTTTCGTCAACAGGCGAGCGCGAGTTACGCGGCGACGGCCTTGTTGGCGAGCTTCGCGAGCTTGCTCTTCTGACGAGCCGCCGCGTTCTTGTGAATGAGTCCCTTGCGCGCCGCACGATCGAGCAGCGACACGGCCTTGAGACGGTCATCACCCGCCGCAGTCGCCGTCTTCGCCTTCTTCACGGCGGTCCGCAGCGCCGAGCGCTGCGCGCGGTTGCGCACCGCAGCCGCACGCGACTTCCGCAGGTCCTTCTTTGCGGATTGAATATTCGGCACGAAAAACTCCTGGAGACCAGATTGAACAGTGACGTGGAAACCACCCGGCAGACGGATGGAATCCGGCCACGGCGGAACAGACCGGTAAACATAGAAAGTCCCCGCAAACCAGTCAAGCGGCGGCAGGACAGCAACTTGGAGCCTCGCCATCGCGCAAGACGGCGAAAGCGGTCCCGATGCGCCCGGAACCGGTCCATTGTGGATAACTTTTTATGTGGAATACTTTTGACATCCCCCCTCCGGATCGCTAGCTTCACCTTCTGATTTGCTTGCATTCGCGTTTCTGGAGAAGGCGCCCGCTTTCCTGGATCACGCTTCATTTTCTTCCCGGCTGCCGCGGTGGATTTCGCCCAGCAACTCGCGCTCGTATTCCCGGTCCTGCTCTTCTCGATGGTCGCCCACGAGTATGCGCACGGCTATGCGGCAATGCGGCAGGGGGATATGACGGCGTACCAGTTGGGGCGACTCACCTGGAATCCGATCAAGCATATCGACCCCTTCATGACCGTCATTGTGCCGGTCATGCTGGCCTTTCTCGGCGGCCCCATTTTCGGTGGCGCCAAGCCGGTGCCGGTCAACCCCCGCAATTACCGCAACTACCGGCGGGGCGACATCATCGTGTCGCTGGCCGGTGTCACGGTAAACGTCATTATTGCCCTGGCGTGTGTGCCGCTCATCATCGCGGTCGGCGTGCTGGGGCAGCAGTTTCCGGCAGCAGCGCGGCCGCTGTTCGTGCTGCAGCTCATGTTCAATCAGGGCATCATTATCAACCTCGTGCTGGCGGCGTTCAATCTCATTCCCATTCCGCCGCTCGACGGGTCTCACGTCTTCAAGTACCTGCTGCCGCCGCGCTGGTCGCTCCAGTACCAGCGCATCGGCGCGGTCGGGTTTCTGCTGCTCTTCGCACTGCTCTCGTTCGGCCGTCCGCTGGTGAATCTCTGGATGACCCCCGCCTTCGCCGTCAGCCGTATTGCGCAGCAGCTGTATCTGCCGTATCTGCTTCCCAACCCTTTCGACGCGTGACCTCAGCGTGATCGCACCGAACTTCCGCCCCATCCCCACCGAGACGTCGTCGTTCGTCATCGAGCTGAGCCACTTCACCGGCCCGCTCGACCTGCTCCTGTCGCTCATTCGCGACGAGCAGGTGGACATCTACGACATCCCGATCGCCCGCATCGCCGAACAGTTCCTTGCGCGCATCAGCACGCTCGGACTCGACGAGGCCGCCGATTATCTCGAAATGGCGGCCCGGCTGCTCCGCATCAAGGCGCAGATGCTGCTGCCGCGCGCCGACGGCGAAGAGTCGTGGGAAGATCCCCGCGCCGAACTCGTCCGTCGACTGCTGGAGTACCAGCAGATGCGTGAGGTCGTCGATCTGCTCGAACGCCGTGGGGAAGAGCGCCGCCATCAGTTTCCGCGCCGCTTCATTCCCATCGCCGCCGACATCACGCCGCTCAACGCGCCGCTCTCGCTCTCACTGGGTGAGCTGCTGGCCGCCGTCGACCGCGTGCTGCGAACCACCAAAGAACCCAAGATTCACGAGGTCATTCCGCGCGCGCTCGATGTCGCTGGCGCGATGACCACCGTGCGTGCGGTGCTCGCCATGCGCCGCGCCGCCCGCTGGTCGGACCTCGTCGGTCGTGATGCGGAGCCGTGGCAGATCCTGTCCGTGCTCCTGGCCCTGCTCGAAATGGCGAAGCTCGGCGAACTGCGCATCGCGCAGACTCGCCCCTTCGGCTCTGTGGAGATCAATCGTGACGCCATTAGCGAAGCTGCTTGAAGCCGCGCTGTTCGCCGCGCCACGTCCCATTCCGCTCGTCGCCCTCGAAGCGCTCGACGCTGAATCGAGCCCGGCGGCGGTCGCCGCGGCACTCGATGAACTGCGCGAGCACTACGACATCGACGGTCACGGCGTCGAACTCGTCGAGCAGGGCGGCGGCTGGCAAATCCTGACGCGCGCCGAGTTCGCCGAAGCCATCGAGCGCGCGCAGGTTGCCGTCCGCCCCACCAAGTTGTCGGCGGCCGCGCTCGAGACGCTG
>JAIXTI010000181.1 GCA_027484025.1 bacterium | reverse complement strand
TCACCGGCGCCGGGCCAGCAAGGTTTGGTTGACGCCGCAGTGCCTCCCCGGCGTCCGGTGGGGCGCCTAGTTGGACGGCTCCCCATGAAACCCGGAACGCCTTTGAACACCGAAGCCGCGAAAATCGGAGCTTGCCTCAACTTCGAAGCCCCGCGAATCGGGGCGCGCCCGCGAGCCTGCGCACGCTGGCCGAAGGAAACTACCCGAAGTGACGACACGAGCGCAACGCCGAAAGCCCCAAGAAACCATTCGCGCCCGCAGTACTGGACAGGCAAGTAGCAACAATGCGCACAGACGGCCGCAGGTCTGGGGAACCCCCGCTGCAATAACGCAGACTTTCCGAAGCGAACCTGCCGAAGTCGTGGGGCCCGGTGGGCGACCAGACACATGCGCGCCACCGCGAAACGGCCGGAGGAATACCGCGATTGAAACCGCTGCCGCACGCTGGCGTGAGCGTCAATCGCGGAGCTTGGAAATGCCGTGCTATTTACGCCGCCGCCCATTTCAATGACCCACGCAGCCAGCCGCCCAACTACGAAGCTAACCGGCGCCGGGCCGGGAAGGTTTGGTTGACGCCGCAGTGCCTCCCCGGCGTCCGGTGGGGCGCCTAGTTGGACGGCTCCCCATGAAACCCGGAACGCTTTTGAACACCGAAGCCGCGAAAATCGGGACTTGCCTCAACACCAAAGCCCCGCGAATCGGGGCGCGCCCGTGAGCCTGCGCACACTGGCCGAAGGAAGCTACCCGAAGTGACGACACGAGCGCAACGCCGAAAGCCCCAAGAAATCATTCGCGCCCGCAGTAGTCGGCTGTCAACGCCGACCGAAAACTGCGCACTTTTGGCGATTGAAAATTGCACACATTGGACAGCCAATCCGATATGTGAGGCGTGGGTCAGTTGCGCTTGCCGGATCGCCTCGCTGGTGGTGGTTCGGCCTGGTCGGTGGTCCGGTGGTGACGTATCCGGTAGCTGTTGCCCCGGATGTTGACCAGATGGCAGTGGTGCAGGACGCGGTCGATCAGTGCGGCGGCCATGACGTCGTCGCCGAGGACGTTGCCCCATTCCTCGAAGCCTTTGTTGGACGTCAGGACGGTCGATGCGCGTTCGTAGCGGCGGTTCATGAGCTGGAAGAACAGCACGGCGCCGTCGTGGCTGACCGGCAGGTAGCCGATCTCGTCGACGACCAGCAGGCTGGGATGGGTCAGCACGGCGAGCCGCTGGTTGAGCCGGCCGGCAGCTTTTGCCTGCTGCAGCGAGTCGATCAGATCGACCAGTGTGCCGTAGTAGACGCGCCGTCCGTGCTCGGCGGCGGCAATGGCCAGGCTGATGGCGAGATGGGTCTTGCCGACACCCGGCGGTCCGAGGAAGACGACATTTTCCCGTCGCTCGAGGAAGCCCAGGGTGTGCAGGCTGTCGATCTGCTCGCGCTGGATCGATGGCTGGAAGGCGAAGTCGAAGCCGCGCAGGGTCTTGACCGCCGGCAACCGGGAAGAGCGCATGGCGGCTTGCAGTCGACGATTGTTGCGCAGCGAGATCTGGGCATCGAGCAGACGGCCGATGGCCTCGGCGGTGCCAATGTGACCGCCGTCGACCTCGCCGAGGATGCAGTCGATCGCCTCCAGCGAGCCCGGCATCTTGAGATTGGCCAGCTGCTGGCGCAGCGCATCGCGCACACTGCGGGCGGTGAGTGCGCTCATCGCTGCACCTCCGTCAGCCGCGCGTAGTCGACCAAGGGGCGCCGTTCGACCTCCGGCTTGCCTGCAGCCGGGCTCGCAGGGCGCGGCCCCGGAAGCGGCCGGTCTACGGCGCTTGGCGGCCGATAGGGATGCGCCGCCAGCGGCTGCAACTGCGCGCGCTCGTCGCGCACGAAGCGCACCTGCGGCGACTCGCCCACGGTGCGGTGCCGGCGTTGATTGGCGGTCTGCGCTTGCCATGCCAGCGACTGGCCATTGAGGTCATCGTCGCTGACAAACGCCCGGCCGTAGAAGAAGGCCTGGCGTACGTAACCGATCGGGCGCTCGACCTTGCCTTTGGTCTTGGCCCGGTAGGGCCTGCAGGCACGGATGCGAAAGCCCCAGTGCGCAGCAAAACGCTGGAACTGCGCGTTCTCCAGCAGCCTGCCACCGCTCATCCGCTCGTCGTCCACGATCACCGCCTTGAGCTGGTCGAACAGCAGCTCCCGCGGCACGCCACCAAAGGCGGCGAATGCTTCCTCCAACCCGGCCATCAGCACGCCCATGGTCTGCCGTGGGTAGAACTGGAGCCACAGCAGTCGCGAGTACCCCAGCACCACCACCAGCGCGTAGCGCACACCCCAGGGCAGCCTGAACTCGGCAAAGTCCACTTGCGCCTGCAGTCCCGGCGGCGTCTCGAAGCGCTGCACCGTCTCCGGCGCCGGCCGCGGCCGAATCGAACGCACGTAGGCCTTGAGCTGGCTGTACCCGCCGACATAGCCCGCCTTGCGCGCCTCCTCGAACAGGCGCGTCGCCGACAACCGCGGATAGGCCGACAGGCGTTCGACAATCAGCGCCTTGTAGCCATCCAGCTTGCACGCCTTCGGCGGCCGCGGGCCATAGCGCACGGCCGCATCGTCCAGCGCTCGATCCAGCTGCCCACTGGCAACCCAGTGGTGCACCGTCCGCCGGCTGACCCCCATCAGCCGAGCGATCGCCGACTTCGAAAGCCCCTGCTCCAGATAGTGACGTAACAACATCTTCTGCTCCCTTGCGTACATCCACGACCCCGTGTCCAGCGGAGCCGCGACGATGGCGAAGGTGCGCAAAATTCAACCGCCACTTGTGTGCAATTTACGATCGCCACCGACAGTCGGCGGGCGAGCAGCCCCAATGCGCACCTACAGCCGCAGGTTCGAGGAACCCCCGCTGCAATAACGCAGACTTTCCGAAGCGAACCTGCCGAAGCCGTGGAGCCCGGTGAGCGACCAAACACATGCGCGCCACCGCGAAACGGCCGGAGGAATTCCACGATTGAAACCGCCGCCGCACGCTGGCGTGAGCGTCAATCGCGGAGAACGGAAATGCCGCAGTGTTTGCACGGCCGCCCATTTCAATGACCCACCCAGCCAATGCCGCCCAACAACGAAGCTAACCGGCGCCGGGCCGGAAGAGTTTGGTTGACGCCGCAGTGCCCACCCGGCGTCCGGTTGGGCGCCTAGTTAGGCGCACACAGACGATCATACATTGCCTTTTCCCGGGTTGGACGGCGCGCGCGCCGAGGTTTGAGCTTGTCACTTAATCACTCACGGCTACGACGAAATGCTACGTGCGTTGCTGTTCGAGCGTCGAAAGGCCTCGTTGAAGTCATCGAATAGAGCGATATCCATGTCGAATTGTCTTCTATGGTTCATAAAGGAAAACAGATCATCTAGCGCCCGACCAGAGAGGTCAAACACACTAGGCGATACCGGCCGGCCTTCGAGCGTGCTTCGCG
>JAIXTI010000021.1 GCA_027484025.1 bacterium | reverse complement strand
TACTCCTCGCTGAGCTATCTGAAGCGGTTGCCGATCGACAAACTGAAGATCGACCGCGAATTCATCGCCGACCTGCTCGATGACCCGGACGACGCGACCATCGTGCAGACCGTCATCGCGATGGCTCAGGCGCTGCGGCTCCGCGCGACCGCGGAGGGAGTGGAGACCGAGGCGCAACTGGCGTTTCTCGCCCGCCTGGGCTGCGAGGAAGCGCAGGGCTTTCTGCTGTGCAGGCCGTTGCCGGCAGAGGCTTGCGCCGAATGGCTGCGCAATGCCCTAGGCGCTGCGGACTCTGCTGCGGACTCAAAGTCTCCCGCGCCAGATCAGCCCGGCCGCGCTGAGCCACCCGCCGATCATCAATAGTCCGCCCAGTGGCGCCACACTGGCGACCACACGTGGCGCACCGAAAGCCAAGGCGTAGACGCTGCCGCAAAACAACAGGGTGCCAGTCAGTAGCGCGCCGGCGACGATGTTGCGCGCCGGTCCGGGGTGCGGCGCATTGCTGGCGCGCAGCAGTGCCAGTAGCCCAAGTCCCTGCCAGACCAGAATCTGGGTCGCGATCTGGAAGCGTCGCGTCCCGGCATCGTCCAGCAGTCCGACCAGCGCGTGGCTACCGATTGCGGACGCTGCAATACCCACTGCGAGCAGCAGCGCTGC
Organism: bacterium; assembly: GCA_027484025.1. Taxonomy (GTDB): domain Bacteria; phylum Gemmatimonadota; class Gemmatimonadetes; order Gemmatimonadales; family Gemmatimonadaceae; genus Gemmatimonas. The sequence continues at coordinate 2,241 of JAIXTI010000021.1, read as the reverse complement.
ACTCGCCGCGAGCCGCCGCTGCAGCACGTCGGCGGTCATGTGGCTTCCCCGCACCAGTAGCGGGCCATTCGGGCGATCGACAACTCGGTGTCCGCCGTCCGCAAATCACCGATCGGCACCCACGCCAGTGCATGCGACTCGGCACTGGTCACCAGCGGTTCTGCGCTGCTGCCCAGAATGACGTAGCGCACGTCCAGGTGCAGATGCGCAGGCTCGCCAGGCCTCGCCGGAATTTCGTGGATGTCGACATCGAAGATCGCGGGGCGCACCTGCAGGTCCTGCAGCCCGGATTCCTCGTGTGCTTCGGTCAACGCGACCTTGCGCAAGTCCACTTCGCCATCGGCATGACCGCCCAGCTGCAACCATCGCCCGAGCTTGCGGTGATGGGTCAACAGCACCAGTTGATGGGCAGGCGTTGTCGATCCGTGCGGATCCACCACCCAGGCCGAGCCGCAGAAGTGCCCCTCGGTGTTTTCGCGCACAAAGGCGCGGTCGCCATGACGATCGAGAAAGTCGAGCATTTGGGTCACGACGGCAGCCTGCGCTGGGCGTTCGTGCGCGTGCGCGCTCAATTCCTCGATCAACATGCGAATTGCATCGAACCTTGATGTTTCATTCATAAATGCGTCAACTTGCGTTACCACTTCGATGATTGTCCGTGACGGTCGAAGAACTGCTGTCATCTTCTGGGGTTAAACTTCGGTAAACCACTCAACCGAGGCGCGGCAATGCTGCGCCCCCCTCCAGCCGCAGGAGCTGTTTCATGCCTCGTCATCCACAAGTCAAGGCCCTCGCGATGGGCGTGTTGCTGGCCCTTGGTGCCGTGCAGTTCGCCCAAGCCCAGAGCTCGACCTCCACCAACGTGACCGGTCGTGTGATCGACAGCGAAGGTCGCCCGGTTGCCGGCGCGATCGTGCAGATCCTGCACGTGCCCTCCGGCTCGATGAAGACCGAACTGACCGACGACCAGGGCCGCTACAGCTCGCGCGGCCTGCGCGTCGGTGGCCCCTTTGAGGTCACCGTCGAGGCCGATGGCTTCGGCGCCGAGAAGGTTGGTGAGCTCAGCTTTCGCCTGGGCCAGACCGAAACCGTCAACGTCACGCTGGTCAATGCCCAGCAGCTGGATACGGTCGAAGTCGTTGCCAACCGTACGGTCTCGGTTTTCGATCCGCTGAACATGGGCGCGCAGACCACGATCAGCCGCGATCAGATCGAAACCCTGCCGACCATCAACCGCTCGCTGGAAGACTTGGTCCGCACCGACCCGCGTATCACCCAGGTTGACAAGGACGGCGGCGGTTCCGGCAACCGGCAGGGCGGTATCTCCGCCGCCGGCCAGAACAACCGCTTCAACGCGATCACCATCGACGGCGTGCCGTCGAACGACGAATTCGGCCTGAATGACAACGGTCTGCCGGGCCTGAACAACGCGATCTCGCTGGATTCGATCGAGCAGATCAGCGTCGGCATCAGCAGCTACGACGTCAGCCAGTCGGATTCGACCGGCGCCAACATCAACGCCGTCACCCGCTCGGGTACCAACGAGTTCAAGGGCTCGGCATTCACTTACTACCGTGACCAGAGCTGGTACGGAAAGCTGGATGGCGCCAAGTTCGTCAACATCGAGGACGACCTGACCTACGGCCTCAACGTCGGTGGCCCGATCATCAAGGACCGCCTGTTCTTCTTCATCTCGATCGAGAAGTTCGACAGCTCGCGTCCGGCGCCGAGTGTCAACTTCAACAGTGCCGGTCAGCAGTTGGTCCCCACCGAAAGCCTCACGGCGATCACCACCCGCGCTCGCGCCCTGGGTTTCAACACGGGTAGCTTCGCGATCGACTCGGTGGATGAGAAGGACGACAAGTTCGTCGTCAAGCTGGACTGGAATATCAGCGACGCACATCGCGCCAGCCTGCGCTGGAACAAGACCGAGGGCGAGATCCTGCGCACCCCGGGCATCAGCCAGACCAACGTCTCGTTCTCGGACCATTGGTACACCGACAACCTCGCCAACGAGGCGGTGGTGCTGAACGCCTACAGCGACTGGTCAGACCGTTTCTCGACGGAACTGTCGGTGTCGCGTTCCTCCTATGAATCGGTGCCGGCGCTGCGCACGATTGCCCCGCAGGTACAGGTCCGCGTCGGTGGCAGCAACGTCTCCTTCGGGTCCGAGCAGTTCCGTCACGCCAACGTGCTCGAAACCGACACCACGACCTTCGCGTTGAGCGGCAGCTATTTCGC
>JAIXTI010000085.1 GCA_027484025.1 bacterium | reverse complement strand
GCCGAGCCCAGCCCTTCGAAGACCGTGGCCAGTGCCGCCATGAACCGGGCGGCATCCGCGGGCAGACCGAAGTCCTCCGGCCGATAATCGACAATCCCGCTGCCGGCATCGGTCCAGATCCGGAAGCTCAGCTTCTGCAGCGAGTGATACAGCGGCTGCTCACTGACCAGCAGCAGCAGCAAATTGCGCGGATTGGCCATCACCGTCGCCGAGCCCACCGTCCATTCGCGCGAGCTGACGAATTGATACAGCCGGATCTGCTCGTGGAAGTCGGCGTGCTGCAGCTGATCGAGGACCAGAATGGTGGACTCGGCCTCCGAATACGCACAGGCCTCGGTCAGCACGCGCTCGAAGGGCGACAGTGGCGCCTCCTGCGGACCGCCGCCACCGTCCGCCGAGTCCTCGGCACCCAGCGTGACCAGCACCGGCTGGGGCGGCGGTGGCGGCCGCGAGCAGTCGTGGTACAGCCGCCGCGGATAATCCAGCGCCGCGCCCACGGCCTGCGCGAAGGCAGTCTTGCGTCGCGCCACGCTGCCATCGAGATTGGCGGTCCGGACGCCTTCGGCCGGCTGCTCGAACAGGCAGCGCAGCACGAAGTCGTAATCGTCGTTGCTCTCGAAACCGTGGGCGGCCAGCCGCCGCTTCAACGACATCGGCGCGCTCCGGGCCGGCAGCGCTCAGGCGGCCTGACGAATCGGTGCGGACACCGGCTGCGTCAGTCGCGGCCCGTTGGCGAGCGCCTCGGCCACCGCGCCGACCACCAGATCGACCTCGGCCGAGGTCACGCCGAACGGTGGCGTGAAGCGCAAGGAATTGACCCCGCCGTGGATCACGCCGATGCCCTTGCAGCGCAGGTATTCCTCGATCGAGCCGGCGCCGTAGCACTTGAAGTCCGCCGACAGCTCGGCCGAGAACAACAGCCCGGTGCCCTGCACCTTGGTCAGCGAGCCGCCCGAGGCCTGCAACAGCGCACCGAGCTTCTGCACGAACTCCGCACCGCGCTCGCGGATGTTGGCGCGCAGCGCCGGGGTCAGCTCCGCGAGCACCGCGCAAGCCACGTCCATCGCCCGTGGGTTGGTGGTCATGGTGTTGCCGTACACGCCCTTCTGGTACAGCGCTGCGGTCGCGGCAGTCACCGCCAGCACCGACAGCGGGTACTGACCGGCATTCAACGCCTTCGAGTAGGTCTCGAAATCGGGGGCCACGATGTCCTCGAAGCCCGGGTAATCGATGATCGACAGCACGCCGTGGGCGCGCAGGCCGGCCTGGATGCTGTCGATCAACAGCAGCGCGCCGTGCTTCGCGGTCAACTCGCGGGCGGCGTCGTAGAAGTCGCGCGGCAGGGCGCGGCCCGGGTCACCCTCGCCCATCACCGGCTCGAGGAACATCGCCTCGAAGTGCCAGCCCTCGACCTCTGCCTGCCGGAAGGCCTGCTCGAGCTGCGCAATCGAATACGGCTCGATGGTCAGCAGCTGGTGCTCATGGAAGCGATGGCTGTGCAGATGCTGGGCGTAGGCCTTGCGGCTGGAATCCGAATACATCGCCGGCAGCTCGGTGCGGCCGTGGAAGGCGCCCTTCATCGCCAGCCGGCGGACCTTGCGACCGGCATGCGGCGCGCCCGGGTCGGTCATCCGCTTGGTATGGATGTCGATCATCCGGCCGGCCAGCGTCACCGATTCGGAACCGGAGTTCAGGCACAGGAACCGGCTGTACGGGCAGTGCCCCCGGGTGTGGCCGACTTCGCGCTTCAGGGCCTGCGCCAGCCGCAGCTGGCTGACGCTGGCGGTCATCACGTTGGCCATCACCTGCGGCCGCGACATGGCATCGAGCACGAACTCCGGCGCATGACCGAAACCGAGCATCCCGTAACCGCCGCTGTCGTGAACCACCGCGCCCTTCAGCGTGACCACCCACGGTCCCCGCGCGGCGATCGCCACATAGGGATTGACGCCATCGTCCGGGTAGAAATTGACGTAGTCGGACTGGACCTGCTGCAGCTGCTCGGCCTCGTCGATGTTCATGAGTGCCGGGAACTCGGCTTCGATGGCGGCCTGCACGGCAAGTGCCTCGGCAATTGCCTGCGGCAGGCGCGGATCGCGTTCGGCGAACTGCGCGAGAGTGGCGTCGGACAGTCCCGTGGTCAGGCGGGCGCCACCGAAACGGCGCAGCTGGGCAAGCTGGATGGACAGCATCGGTCGATCTCCATGAGGCGGCGACAGGGCGGCGCAGCCAGCGCCGACAGCGCCCTTGGGGATGCGGATGCTAGCATCCGTGGCCCTTTTCCCCTGCCGCGCTGGCCGGGCCGGTTCAAGCGGGCGTCGGCGTACGCACCTGCGAAGCGCGCCTGGTTGCGGCCCCTCCGATGCAACGCAGCGACTTTACCTACCCGCTCCCGCCGGAGCTGATTGCCGACCGCCCGCTTCCGGAGCGCAGCGCCAGCCGCTTGCTGCAGCTGGATGGCTGCAGCGGCCAGACCGGCCACCACATCTTCCGAGACCTGCCGAACTTGCTCGCCCCGGGCGACCTGCTG
>JAIXTI010000217.1 GCA_027484025.1 bacterium | reverse complement strand
GGCGCTCGACGCCGCCGTGACGGCGGCCGAAGGCGCTCGCGGCTGCGACAGCAAGAAGACGGACCTGCTCAAGAAGGCGCTGCAGGACCTCCGCGCCCCCGCGATGTAAGTCACGGTCGTTCCAAAAACAGAGCCGGCGTGCCTCTCGGGGTGCGCCGGCTTTGCTTTGGGTGACCCTGCTGGCCATTACTGCCACACATTCATGCGAAATCATTGCTTTCATTGGTAGTCGAACTGATTGGTACATCTATGTCTCTTTAGTGGCTTTCAGCTGTCTTGATGAGGGTTTCTTGTTGAACTGTCCAATGCGTCGTGCCAGCTCAGCACGCGACGAAACGCCGAGCTTCATGAACACCCGTTCGGTATGCCGACGGACGGTGTGCACCGAAATGCCGAGGCTTGCGGCAATGAGCGGCGACGCCTTTCCCGTGGCGACGAGCCCTGCGATCTGGCGTTCACGCTGGGTAAGTCGGCGGTCGTCATACCACTGTTCTGCGTGCGGGATGGCATTTGCAGCGGCCTCTTCGACGCCCGAGGGCTCGGCGAGGACCACGATGAATTGGAGATCTCCGGTACTGCTCCGAAGTGGGAGGGCGGTCATATCGACCGGCATACCATCCGTGAGGTGCAGCGCGAACTCGCTCGGGGTCCCCAGCATGGGGGCGGTTCTGGCGTGCTCTCTGGCCAGCTTGGACAGGGCATCGACGATGTGGCTGTCGTCGTCGTGGAGGACGCGTCGCGCTTCTGGGGAGCGGGTGAGCACCTGCCCCTCGCGATTGAAATGGAGGAAGGGGACGCGACAGGTGAGGAGCGAATCGATGAGGGTGCGCATGGCAGGAGCTGGAGGAGGCAGGCGGATGAGCGCCGAGCGTCATTGACAGCCCCATCATCGGTTTTGCCGATCAATTTCCAGTCGTTGGTCAATCAACTCGGGCGGAATTGATGAGACTCCTGCATATTTCAGTGGTGATCTAAAGGATCAGTACGCCTTACTACGATGGATGCGGTCAGTTTGTCCGATTTTTCGGCTGCAGCACAACTCGCGCTTCAATTGATTGGTGGGGTGCAACTGGTGGCCGACGAGGCACCGGTCACCGGGCGCGCCGCGCAGCGTCGACGGATGGCGCTGCTGGCGTATCTGGCGCGCAGCCCGGAACGTCGCGCGCACCGCGACCGGCTCATGGGATTGCTCTGGACCGACCATGCCCCGGACGCTGCCCGGCGGTTGCTCAACGAGTCCATCTATGTCATTCGGCGCGAGCTCGGTCCCGACGTGCTGCGGACGGAAGGGGACACGGTCCGCCTCGACGCCGCGGTGGTGTGCGACGCGGATCTGTTTGATGCGGCAGTGGCCGCCGGCGATCTGGCCGGAGCGGTCGGGCTCTATACTGGTCCGCTGTTCGGTTCGTGGTCGGTGGGAGATGCGCCTGAATTCGAACAGTGGGCGGAAACGGAGCGCGCGCAGTTCGGCCGGCGATTCGCCGATGTGGCCCCGCGGGCGGCGGCGCAGGCTTCCGGGCGCGGCGAGTGGAAGCAGGCCGCGGCGATCTTCGCGCGACTGGCGATCGAAGATCCGGACAGTGTGATTGCCGCCGAGGGGGAGGCGCGCGCGTTGGCGATGGCGGGAGAACCGTTGCAAGCGCGTCGGCGACTCGACCAGTTCGCGGAACGGTGGGCGGCGGAGTTCGGCGGTATACCGCCGGCCGCGGTGACGGCGCTTCGGACGGCTATTGTCTCCGGTGCCGTGGGGGCACCGGTGGCGGCAAGCAGCGATGCTGTAAGCGTGGCTCCGGTGGACCGGGCGGAGGCGAGTCCAATCCCGACGAGCGCTCCTGCGGGGCATGCCGCGGAAGTGCGTCCGGCGGCGCCACGCGCTGCCGATCGCTGGAAACGGTGGTGGTGGATAGCGCTCCCGCTCACCCTGGCGGCGGTGCCGATCGTATGGGTGTCCAAGCGGCCGGACAACGAGCCGGTGGTTGGCCGCGCATCGCGCGTGGCAATCATGTCGCGCGCGCTGGCCTCACGCGACACCAGTCTGGCGTATCTGCGCGAAGCGATCACCGAAGGCGTCACCAATCAGCTGAGTGTCAACCGCTTCGCGATGGCGACGTCCAGCGAAGTCCGCGCGATGGAGGCCGGACGCTTGTCGCTCGACTCGCTCGTGTCGCTCAAGCAGCTTGGCACCTTGGTGGAGTTCGCCTTCGAAGCGCGGCCGTCGCGAGTGCGCGTCACGGCGCGGCTCATCGACGCCCTGTCTCGTGAAGTGCTGTCAAGCAGTGTTTTCGAACGTCCCATGGACGATGCGTTGTCGATCGAAGCCGATCTGACGCGTTTCGTGGTGGATGCCCTGCGGCAGCGCTTACGACAGTCGGTGGCCATTCGCGACACCATCGAAGGGCAGCGCGATGCGACGGCGCGCAAACTGCTCATTACGGCGGTCCGCTCGCGGCTCGACGCGAGTGAGGTACTGCAAAACGGGTTCGCGCTCGACCTCGAAGCCGCACGCAACATGCTGCTGGCTGCCGATTCATTGTTGCAGCGCGCGGCGCTGCTCGAGCCCACGTGGGACGCGGTGCTGTTGGAGCGCGCGCGCATCATGCGTGAACGGGTGCGGACGGAGCCTGAGTCGCTGCAGCGCGCGTTGCTCGACAGTGCCGTGGCGATAACCAGTAAGGTCCTGGCGCGGAGTCCGGAGGAAGCGGAGGCGTTCGAACTGCGTGGGATGTTGCGGATGCGCACGGCGCTCGCATTCATCGGCGGTGCGCGTGATACCATTGCCTTGCGCGATGCCGATACCGATCTGCGTCGGGCGCTCGCGTTGGAACCACAGCGTGCCGACGGATGGCTGGCGCTGAGCACCGTGCAGAATCTGCGTGGTCAAGCCGCGTCGTCGCTGATTTCCGCGCAGCGTGCGGTGGAGCATGACGCCTTCTTGATTAATGGACAGCGTGCATACTTCGAGCTGTTCGCCGGCGCGCTGACCAGCGCCAAGGTGGACGAGGCGCTGCAGTGGTGTCGACGGGGCCGCCTGGCGTACCCGCGTGACGTGACGTTCTACGTCTGCGAACTGACCACGATGCGTGAACGGCCGGCACAGCCGACTGATGTGGTATCGGCGTGGCGACTTGTGGCCCAGGTGGACTCGCTGAGTCAGTTAGCAGAGCGTCGTACGACGGCCGACTACAAGCCGGCGTACAGTGTCGTTGTCGCTGCCGGGATCGCGGCCCGTGCCGGCAACGCCGCGATGGCGCGTGATGCCGTGCAACGTGCCCGCCGCATGATCGGTAATGATCCGTCGCTGCGACTCGACCTGACGTTCGATGAGGCATGGGTGGAACTGATGCTTGGCGACCGGCGTCGCGCGGTGTCGCTGTTGCGACAGGTCGTTGCCGCGCGGCCGCCGATGGCCCGCATCATCACGACGGCGCCGCTCTTTCGCGACATCGCGGATGAAGTACTGACGTCGACTAGGGCTGCCGTGCCGCCCACGCGCTGAACGGTTCCCAGTCTTCGTCGAGGAAGTTGGTGCCGTCGCTCATGCTGCCGAGTACATACAGGCCATTGGCAGACGGCGCGTCTGGTATCAGCGGCGGAAGCGTGGGGTCGTCATTTCTGATTTCGACATCGCGCGTGGGGTAGGCATGCGCGATGGCAATGACATCGTCGTTGCTGATCGCACTGCGCAGCTTCTGCATCTGCGCGTCTCCGTAAAAGCGGACGTAGTAGGGAATGAGGAACTTGTGACACGCCGCCTCGCCCCAGAAGACACAGTCGAACACCTTCGTATCGACCTTGATTCTCTTTCGCGTTTTCGGATGCGTGAGTTTGACGTCCTCCGGCTTCGGCTTCTTGTGGCTCGCCGTGTGCACATGAATCGCGCCAGCGACCTGCTCGGTGCCAACGCGTTCACGCGCCACCAGTTTGTCGCTTTCGATCACGACGATGAGGTCCTTGTCGCGCATGCCGTCGACGGCTTCCGCGAGACGACGTAGGTCGTTGGCCGTGAACGACTTGATCGGGATGTTTTCAGACACGGTGTAGCAACTCCGATGAGGGACGGTGGGTGCCGGTCGGCGCGCCAATAATAGCACTTGCCGCTGAGATTGCCGTCCACCGAGTTGCCTAGGCCAAGCTGCCAATGTTCAAGACCCGCCGGTCGTGCAATGCTTCGTGGAATTCAATGGAGGAACAGATGACGACACGATTGGGTGCGGCCGGTTCGATTGGCGCCCTGCTGGCCCTGACGTTGGCGATGGTCGTCAGCACCGCCGCCGCCCCCCCAACCAAGCGGCTCTCCCGGTGTACGGCGGTGCGTGACACACGGGACGGCTTGCCGTGGCAGCCGGTGACTGGCGGCGTGTATTTCTCCGTTCGCTGGAACCCGAGGTTTCAGACGCATGAGCTGCTGTGGGCGAATCGGACACGGCGAGACGTCCGTATCGAGTACCTCGTGTTGCCACGCGGGGTGGCGCAGGCTCCCGATGCGCGATGGCTCCCCGCCAGCACTGAAGAAACGCTGCCGGGGCAAAGTGTTCGTCCGTCCGCCAGCGGCAGAGTGTGTCTCGAACTTCTGCGCGCGCCCTCGTGACCCGTGCGGTGCACGAGGTCATCGCGTCGTGTGCCTGAGCTTACGCGAGCAGAACGAGGCGTGGTCGCTCGTCGTTCATGGGCTGCTGCGTGCTGTTCGCGCGCACGGCCTCGCAGAGCAACTGCAGGCTGACCGCCATTGCCCCGGCATCACGCAACTGCTTGGGTGAGCGATTGGTGTAGCGCGTGATCTGCTTGCGTAGTGCACCGACCGTGGGATATCCCAGCAGTGTGGCAATGCTCACGAAAGTACGTCCACGCTCTTCAATGTAGAGGGCGGCGAGTAGCAGGCGCGCCCAGCCGGCGATGATCTGTGGCGAGGGGAGCTGACGGGTTTCGCAGAACTTTCGCAGCGTCCGTTCATGCATTTGCATGAGGGCGGCAAGCTTGCTGGCCGGGAGATGCTCGTGCGCGTAGCGCAGCGAGCGCTTCATCATGGTGGTGAGATCATCAGGGAATGCGCTTCCCTGCCGTGCGAACTCTTCCTCGATGAGCTTCCACACGCGCATGGCGGTCGCGTCGCTGTACGTCTTCGACAACGCGGCGCGGATTTCGTCGGCGCGCAATCCTTCGTTGGCGTCGAGCAGATCGCTGACACCAAGCTGAGACAGCCGAAGCGCGGCCTGCATGCTCGACACGCCCGCCATGGCCACGGCGATGACCGGGACATTGGGGAAGCGCTCGCGGAGCGCGATGTATTCGCTCCAGAACGGATCGAAGCGGTCGCGCAACACGGGAACAATGAGGCAGAGCGACGTCGACGCGCGCAACTGGGCCTGCACGTCGGCCCCCGTCTGAACCGCAACCAATCGTGAATCACGACCGACCGCGTTACGCACCTGCGCCACCAATGCCTCCGGCAACGACCACGCAATGAGCGTGGCCGGCAGCGGCAAGCGAAGGAGCGGTGATAGCGGCATGAGGTCGACGTTCGAACGGTCAGGTCAGCGCGGCGAGCCGGGCGAGCGCCGGATGTCTCTCGGCCTCGGTCCATTCGGCAGTTACCGCCGACGGCGTCGCCAGCCCCTGCAGCAACTCGTCAACGCGGAACTGGAAATCAAAGTAGCCGTGCTTCTGCGCGAGCTCCTGCGCTTCCAACAGTACTTCGCGTGCACCGTGCGCGCTGCTTTCGTGCACGAGGCATTCCGCGTGTGTCACCAGCGCATACACCCGTTCACGGGGCGCCAGGGGCTTCTGGAAAAGAGCGGAGAGCGCCGCCCGACTCTCTTCAATGTCGCGCGCGGTGAGGCGCGTGGATGCCGACTCGCCCCGCAGCAGGCTCGCAGTAATCGCGCGCGCGAACCCGATGATGGCGCCGGCCTGCACCCGGAGGGGCGCCCCCGTCTGCTCGGCTTCATGCTGCGCATTGCGGAATCCCGCAATGGCGGCGGGCACGTCGCCGACTTCGAGCGCGGTTTCGGCCATCGTCACCACGAGCTCCGCCCGGAATGCGTTGGCGTGTCCAAGGAGATCGTACGCGTGCCAACTATCGAGCAGCGCATCGAGGGCGCGGCCGCGTTTGCGGTACGCGATCGCGCGCATCTGATAAATAGCGGTGTTGTGCGCAGGGGCGAGACGTGCCTGTGGGTCGGCCAGCAGCGCCGTGCACCGCTCTTCCGCCAACGGAAAATTGCCGCGGGTGAGCGCGATGTTGATCAGGCCGAGCGCCGCGGCAATGCGCGCGTCGCGCCAGGGCTGCGCTTTGACGAGTGTGACCCCTTCGGTATAGCAGTACTCGGCGTCGTCCAGGAGACCGCTGAGACGCGACATGCGCCCGCGACGGCACCAGCAGATGGCGAGGACCTCGCGTTGCCACGGATCTTCCGTGGTTGGCGCCGATGCCGCATGCTCTCCGCAATGCATCGCGATGGCATTGACGATAATCCGCGCCAGCACGGGCTCTCCGAGGAACTCGGCGAGCGCCGATAGCTGCAGCCACTCGTGGGCCGGGTGCTCCACCGGGAGGTGGACCAACGGGGACGGTGGTCGTCGGAGCGCATCGCGAAGCGGCGCGAGCGCGCTGGCCGAGGGGGGCGTCAGCTCGACCTGGCGTTCGAGCGATGCGGTGAGGAAGGCGATGGCGGTGAGCTGCTGCGTCCGCTCGCTTTCGGGGGCCGCGGACAAAGTGTCGGCGGCGAGAGACAACCATTCACTGGCACTGGCGGCGCCAAACGGCGCCAACGTGGTGGAAGACATGTATGGATGCTACGGCGCCTCGGAGTCGGTGAGTAGAGGGGACTGTGGTCAAAGCGGACGCCAGCGGCCCCAAGTGGAGGGCCGCTGGCGTCCGCTTTGTGCCGGATTCGTGCTCTCAGCGGTGCGGTGCATTCCAACACCTTGAATCGTGTTGAGTGTCCTGGCGTCGAGGCAACGCCACATTGATTGGAATGTGCTGTATTGCTTGTCGTGAGTGGCCGGCCCCGCGACGAGGCGGTGCCGGCGCTCGCGGCAATGCAATGTCTTGCTCCAAGGCGTGCTCAGCCATATGAGCAGCGGTCGAGGCCGCTGGCGTCCACTTCCTGCCGATTCAGCACTCTGCGGCCCTCGATTGAGGGATGCACCCTGGGGGACACCCTTCTCGAGGAGTCTCCCCGATGTTCCGAATCTCGCGCCGCCTTGTTGCCTCCGTCGTCGTTCCCGTTGTGGTCGCCACGCTTGGGGCGTGCGCATCGCCCACCGCGCCCGAGTTCGAAGGCTCGGCGGCGCCGAAGCGGAACGTCGTGGTGTGCATAGCCGTCGGGCCGGACGGAACGCCGGTGTTCGCGGAGCCCGTGAACGGCGAGTGTCCGGCCGGTTTCGACCTGCATCCATGGTGGTAACGGTTGGCGCGGTGATAGCATTCGCGTATGTCACCGCACAACACTCCCCACGAGCCGGATGAGTCACCGGACGCTGGCGTCTCGCGTCCCGTGCCCGCCGCGTTTGGCGACGCATGGTTCCGCTTTGCCGGCAAGCTTGCCGAATCACTCGCGGTACTGGGTGACGAGCAGTATCTGATCCTGTCGGTGCCCGGCTCGTCGCGGTTCATCCAATTCGGTGGTGGCCAGCCGTTCATCGTGGAAACCGTATCCAACGCGTTTCTCGAGCAGCATGAGCGGCTGACGCGGGGCGACGAGGTGCTGTTGGCGAAGCTTGGCTGGCAGCGCCCCACCTACAGTGCCGAAGACCTCGAGTCGTTGCCCGACGATCTGGTGGGCTCTCCCAACTGGTTCGTCACCGTGGAAGATGAGGCGGTGCCGTTCGATGCCCTCGCGTCACTCGCGGTGCGTACCGCGGTCGAAGCGTTCGGCGTGTCGGCGCCAAGTGGGCTGCGTTATCGCGCGTTTCACGCGGAAGGCGTCCCCATTCTGCTGCCGGGCTTGGAGCTCGCGCCGGAAGAAGACGAGGACGATTTGTTGCGCGACATGTCGGTCGCCCCGGGCGGATCACTGGCGCAACAGGTCTTCGAAGCGTGCGCGTTTCTCCCCGGTGCCGAGGTCGAGCCGATCGACGACCTGGTGGCTGCGGTAGATATCGAAGGATTGCGACTGATGGTGGTCGTGGAGCCGGTGTTGGGCATCGCGCGCCTGCTGTGCAATCTGTTTCCGGTCAATCCCGACACGGATGATGTGACCGAAACGCTCAACGCGCTCAATGCCGACCGGCTTGCCTTCGGCTATGTGTATCTCAAGGATCACGACGTGCGCTACGGCGCCGACGTCGTGATCGAACCGTTCTTCCCGGAACTGCTTCCTGCATCGATCCGGTTGGCAGCGGCGAGTATCGGCGCCATGATGGACGCGGAAGGCGAGGAGTCTTCGGACGACCAATGAATACACAACGGCCGTGAACGAGACCCCCCTCCGAGTCTGTCCACGGCCGCTGTGGCCCCACCCCCTCATTGAAGGAGTGTTACCCGATCACGTTTCCCGGGTTCCGCAGGAATTTTTGCGCGTGTGCGGTCGATCACAGTGCGCTGTTGGGGGGCAAAACGGCCTGTAGCGTCAGCTGGCTGTCATCTCGAAATGCTGTTTTGCGACATTTTGCGTCATTTGTGACGATTTTCGCGCCGATCGACGCGTTGGCGCTATTGACGAGCATCGCATACTAGAGCGGATCGTTGTTCCAATCGTCTCCGCTTTCGTCTGCACCGTCTCGTGAGCCATTCAGAATCTGCTGCCGAACCGCTCGAGTCGTTTCCGCCCACCTCGCCGTGTGTGAAGGTGTGCCAGCTCGATCTGCACGAGCGGTGCTACGGATGTGGGCGCACGCGGAACGAGGTGGCACGGTGGTCCACCATGACGCTCGACGAGCGTCGCGCCGTCAACCGTCGCCTTGGCTTTCGCGGCCACGACGAACGGCGCTAATCACTCCTCCCAATTTCAGTGGTGGTCGGCAATGGCGCTCGCAGATCGGCTTGAAATCATCGTGTACGGCCCACGGCGCAACATGGATACGCTGGGGAGCAAGATCAGTCGTCGTGAACGGGTGCTGGGCTGCTTTCTGGGTGGCGCCGTCGGCGACGCGCTCGGTGCGCCGCTCGAGTTCCGCAACACCAAAGACATCTTCGAACTCTTCGGGCCCAAGGGGCTTCGCGACTTCATTCCGTGGCACGCCGAACCTGGCGCAATCACCGATGACACGCAGCTGTTGCTGTTCACCGCCGAAGCGTTGCTGCGCACGCGCGTCATGGCGCACGGCTACAAGACGTACTACCCGCCCACCATCATACGGAACGCGTACCGCCGCTGGCTCCTGACGCAGCGCCACATCGGCCCGGCGCCCGATCATCTCGACACGGCGCGCGGATGGTTGCTCGATGTGCCGGGACTCTGGGCGGAGCGCTCGCCGGACAAGGTGAGTCTGGTGTCGCTCAAGAAAAAACAGCTCGGCACTCCCGAAGAAGCGATCAACGACGGCAAAGGATTCGGCGCCATCGCGCGCGTCGCGCCTGCCGGCATGTTCATGCAGGACGATGCCTTCCGCCTTGGGGCCGAAGTCGCCGCGATCACGCACGGCGGATATACCGCGACCTGTTCGGCCGGCTATTTCGCCGTCATCATTTTTCATCTGATGCACGGGACGACCATTCGCGAGGGCATCGAAGGGGCGATCCGTCGGTCCGCGCCCATTCTGGGGCAAGGCGAAACGATGCGCACCGTGCAGTATGCCGTGCGCCGCGCCGACGAAGTGCGCTTTGCCGGCATTGATCCTTCGTGGCGAGATGTCGAGGAGTTCGGCGAAGGGAAGCTCGCGCACGAAGCGCTCGCGATCGCGGTGTTCTGCGCGATGAGTCATCCGGAGCCGTCGCGGGAGTCCTTCGAAAAGGCGGTCGCGCTGGCGGTGAATCACAACGGCAACAGCGATACACTCGGCGCGCTCACCGGCCAACTGCTCGGCGCGATGCACGGCCCCGACATCATTCCGCCGAGATGGCTCGAGCAGCTCGAGTTGCGTGACGTCATCACCCAAATGGCCGAAGATGTCGCGCTCGAACATGTCGAGGGGCCGGAGTGGAAGAAGCGGTATCCGCCGCTGTAGGCCGAATCAGCATTCGGACGGTTGGAATGCGTGGGACGAGCTGCGTCGAATAATGTGACGAAGGATTGCTGAGACGCGGTCCGGCAGGGATGTTCATGGCCGAGCCTCACGTCTGTCCATTTTCATGCCGCGTACGCGCTTTGAGGCGCCTGCGCATGCTTCCAGCGCTCCATGTCCGACGTCGCCCCCTCCGCTTCCGTACCGCCCTCAGAATTGTCGGGTAGCCCAGCCGCTCGCGGGGCGCTTTCGGATGGATCGTTCGTCGACTTTGCGCAACTCGTCGAGGCGCTCGATGTCGCGGTCGTGGTGCAGGACCACCGGCTTCGCATCATCTATGCGAACCCGAAGGCGACGGCGTTGCTTGGACTGTCGGCCACGGAAATCACCTCGCGCACGACGAATGATGCGCGATGGGATGTGATTGGCGAAGACGGTACTCCGGTGCCCGATGACGCCCATCCCGGGCCGTCGGCGCTGCGGACCGGGCGTCCGGTGTCGGGGGTCGTGCTCGGCGTCCGTCGTGGTGAAGCCTCCGAGCGGGTCTGGTTGTTGGTGCATGCCGCTCCGAAGCTCGCTGCCGATGGGACCGTCGAGCGTGTGGTCATCTCGTTCAGCGATGTCAGCATCTCGCACCGGTCGATTCGCGAGCACGAAGCGACGTACCAGTCGGTCTTCCGGTCGATGTCGGAAGGGTTGGTGGTCCACAACATGGACGGCAGCATCAGAGAGGCGAACGCGGCGGCCGAACGCGTGTTGGGGTTGTCGATAGAGCAGATGCGCGGCCGACTTCCGCTCGATCCGCGGTGGCGTCTCGTCCGACCGGATCAGTCGCCCGTGGGCCCTGATTTCATTCCGTCGGAGATTACCACGAGAACGGGAGAGCCTTCGCGGGCGGTTATCGGCGTGCACCGACCAACGGGCGAACTCGCGTGGCTCGACGTGCAGGCGGATCCGTTGCGGGAGCTGGGCGAAGCCCAGATGTCCGGAGTGGTCGCGACGTTTGTGGACATTACGGTTGAGCGAAACGCCACGATGGCGCTCGAGGCCAGTCGGGCGCAGCTGCAACGTGTGCTGGATGCAGTTCCGGGGGTGGTCTTCACCTTCCGCTATTCCGACACCGGAAGAGTGGAGTTCACCTTCGCGGCTGGTCGTATTCACGAAGTCACGGGTTTGAATCCCGAGGCCGTTCGTGAAACGCCCTCGCTGTTGGTGAGTGGTATTGCGCCGGACTCGCTCGCCGAGGTCCGGGCGCTGGTCGCGCGCGCCGCGAGTGACCGGGCGCCGTATGAGCATGTGGTCAAGCTGACGACGCCAGCGGGCGAGATGCGCTGGGTACGCACCGTTGGCATTCCTACCGAGTCGGCCGACGGTCTGGTGTACACGGCGTTCAGTCTCGACGTTACCCGCGAACAGCAGATGGAAGACGCGTTGCGCCGCAGTCAGCGGCGTGAAGCGCTTGGCGATATGGCGGCCGGGATGGCGCACAACTTCAACAACATGTTGGCCGTGATTCTGCCCAACGTGCAGCTTGCGCGTGAGCAGTCCCACGGTGATGTCGTGCAGCACCTATCCGATGCGGAGCGGGCTGCCGTCAGCGCCGGCGATCTCGTGAAACGCATGCTGGCGCTCGGACACGCCGACGTCCGTCCCGGGATGCAGGTGGACCTCGTACCGTTGCTGCGCGACTCGTTGCGCATGTGCCGGCAGACGTTCGATAAATCGATCATCATCACCGACGAGATCACGGTGGCCGATGCGCATGTGCGTGGCGCGCCGAGCGCGGTGCAGCAGGTGATCATCAACATGCTCCTCAACGCCCGCGATGCGGTGCAGGGGGTGAGCAGCCCCACTCTCCGGGTGGCACTCATGCTCGGTGATGCGCAGAGCGTCGTGCTGACGATTGCCGACAACGGGGCGGGCATGTCGGCGGAAACGCTGCGCCGCATCGGCGAACCGTTCTATACCACCAAAGGGCCGGGGAGTGGCACGGGGCTTGGACTCGCGAGTGCCTTTCACACGATCAATGAAGCGGGAGGGTCGTGGCGTGTGGAGTCCCTGCCCGGACAGGGGACGACATTCGTCATCACGTTGCCGCGTGTGGCGGCGGTGCGGTCGGTGCTTTCTCCGTCGACGCCGACGCCCAAGCCGACGCTCACGGGGGCGGTCCTCATCATCGATGATGAACCGATGGTCCGGAGCGTACTCGCACGGCAGTTGAGCCGGGCTGGCATGCGCAGCGTCCCTGTTGCGGGTGCGGCCGAGGCGCTCGCCATGTTGCGCGGTGGCACCGTGACAGATCTCCGCCTGATTCTGCTCGATCTGTCGATGCCGGAGATGTCGGGTGACGCGGCACTCCCGCTATTGCGGGATATCGCGCCGCACGTACCGGTCATCGCATTGAGCGGCCACGTGCCCGAGTCGTTCGACTTGCCCGGGGCGGCGGCGGTCCTGCAGAAACCTGTTGGTCAGCGCGAGCTGGTGGCGGCGGTTGCGCAGGCGCTTGGCTGACTGGGGTTGAACTGCTGTCACGTTCACCCGACGGACAGTTGACAGTACGGCGCAACCAGCCCAAGTAGCGTCTCGTGGATAACGTGACGCATGGACTCGCGGGGTTGCTCATTGCCGATGTGGCGGCGCAATCTCTGACACGACGCGGACAGTCGGTGGGGACACGACTGCGCCGTGCGTTGAGTGTGCTGGGGATCGTGGCGGCGGAGTTTCCCGACAGCGATCTCATTTATTCGGGCCCCGTGCTCGACATGGGGGCGCTGGGCTATCTGCTGCATCATCGTGGGCACACGCACACGATCGTGTGGGCGGTGGTGAGCGCGGTGCTGCTCTGGCTGGTGGCCCGCTGGTGGGTCCAGCGTACCGGTGAGCAACTCTCACGTGCCGCCTCGACAACGTTACTGGTGGTCGCGCTGGTAGGGACGCTGTCGCACCTGTTGCTCGACTTTACCAACAGCTACGGCGTGCATCCGTTCTGGCCCTTTGACGGGCGCTGGTTTTACGGCGACGCGGTCTTCATCGTGGAACCGTGGTTGTGGCTGGTGGCCATTCCGCCGCTCTGGTGGAACCGACCGCGCGGGATTGGGCGGTGGCTGTTGCCGTTCTTCCTGGTCGTGATCATGGCAGCCATCGTGTTCCTCGGTCAGGTGGCGCGTGACGTATCGGTGGTGCTGGTAGTGTTTGCGTTGCTGTGGACGGTGGGGCAGCGATTTGTGTCCGCCACGGGACGCACCATGTCCGGGGTCGCGGCGTGGGTGCTGGTCACGGTAGGGTTCTTTGTGGCGTCGTCGCGGGCCGAGGCGCGGGTGCGCGAGGCGGTGGAGGTGGCGAGTGCTACCGCCGGTGAGCAGGTGTACGATGTGTCGCTCAACCCCGGGCCCGGCGATTGGGGGTGCTGGTCGGCGGTGGTGGTCACGGGCACTGACACCACGTACCGGGTGACGACGGCTGTTGTGGCCCCCTTCAGTGGGGTGCGTTCGGTGGCGACCTGTCGCACGGCGTATCAGGGCGGCCGAATGGGGACCGACGTGTTGGGCGACCTGCCGGATCGGGCGGTGGTGCCGTTTGTCGCCACGACGCCGGTGATGTGGCGGTCCACGTGGCAGTCGTCGCGCCGGGCGCTGGCGGAACTCTATGCGACCTGCGAGGGGTACGCGGCGCTGCACTTCATGCGCGTGCCGCTCTTCATTGCGAACGGGAGCGGCTTGTCACTGGATGACGCCCG
>JAIXTI010000173.1 GCA_027484025.1 bacterium | reverse complement strand
GGCCGCCGACATCGCGGTAGGACGTGACCACCCGGAATTCGCCGCTGACGGTCTTGATCTCGGTCTTGGTCCGGACATTGCCGTCACTGTCGACCCAGCCCAGGGTTTCGCGGTCACCGGCACGCGCCGTCCGGTCCATACGGCCCGTCACGATGTTGAGGCGCGCCATCTCGGAACCGGAGAAGCGCTGCGCGCGCACCAGAACATAGTCCTCTTCCTTCGGCAGCGTGCTGGCGATGGTGAAGGCCAGTACCCGGTCCTCGTCCCGGGTGCTGCTGGCATCTTCGTTGCCGACTTCCATGAACTGGCCGTTCTGGATGTTGACGATCGCGGCCTTGCCGTACCAGTTCGAGTTGGCCCCGAGGGACACCGGCTGGTTGGCCTGCACAAAAATGCGGCTGTTCGAGAGCCAGCGCAGGCTGACAAAGCGCATGTTGCGCGAGCCGAACTGCTGCGGCGGCTTGGACATGTCGTCGGTCTGCCACACCCGGATCACGGGATTGTTGCCGTCGATGGCACCCAGCGCGGCAATATGCTTGCCATCCCGGCTGGCCGACACCGACCAGATCGACCAGTCCCGGGACATTTCATTGATCGTCAGGGCAGGTCCCGACGGTTTCCAGGGTGCGGTTGCCTGTGCACCGGGCGCCGATGTCACAAGGGCAGTTGCCAGAACGGCAGCTGCTACAGCACCGACTCGCTTGAGCTTTCTCATTCACGGTCTCCTGGATGTCTCGACCGGTCCGCATCACGCGGGACCTTGTGCCGACTTGGCCCGAACCGAAGCGCGGTCAAATCGGCTTTGCAGTCTGTGAACGCCAGAACGCGCCACGCGGTCAAGTGTGCCCTGCAGGCTCTGCCGCAGGCGCCAAACGTCCCTCGCACGAACGTGATCATCGGTGTGGCAATTGTGAGACAGTTCCACGGCAAGGGCCGGGCGGGCTGCACGTTGGCAGTGCGGGGTCTTGCCAGAGCGAGATGACAGGGCTGTAACGCGGCCCATGTGACAGGCGTGCAATGTTCTGATTGCCGGACTGTCTCTCGTTCCGGGGCGCCATCTGTCGAGAGCGCTGCGGGCGGGACACCTAGGACAAGGGGATGACGACCACATGACAACCCGCGCAATTCTCCTCGGCGCGACCGCGCTCTCGCTCTTTGCCGCCGCTCCGGCGATGGCTGAAGAAGCCCTGCAGCAGTCGGGCACCGAGCAACCGGCAGCCGCCCAGGCCACGCCGCCGGCTTCAACGGCCCCGGCGGCCACCACCGCTGCGCCGCAGACTGTCGTGGTGACCGGCTCGCGCATCCGCCGCAACGCCTTCAACTCGACCTCGCCCGTGACCGTTGTCACCAACGAGAACGCCGTTCTCTCGGGCACGATCGACGCGGCCGAAGTCCTGCAGGGCTCCACCGCAGCTGCCGGCTCGCAGCAGATCAACAACTTCTTCACCGGCTTCATCGTCGAAGGCGGACCGGGCATCCAGACCGTCGGTCTGAACAGCCTCGGCGCCCAGCGCACGCTGGTTCTGATCAACGGCCGCCGCCTGCCGCCGTCGGGCGTGCGCGGTCAGGTCGGCGCGGTCGACCTCGCGACCATCCCGTCGCTGGCGCTGTCGCGCTATGAGATCCTGAACGAAGGCGCCTCGCCGATCTACGGTTCGGACGCGGTCGGCGGCGTGGTCAACGCCATCACCCGTCGCGACGTGGATGGCTGGGAATTCAGCGCTGCCCGCAACTTTGCCTTTGAAGGCGGTGGCGAGGACATGCAGATCGGCGCCCTGTGGGGTCGCACCGAAGACCGCTGGAACGTGATGGTTTCGGCCTCCTACTTCAAGCAGGAAGCCCTGAAGTATCGTGACCGCGACTTCTGCCTTGCAGACTACGTGTTCAACGCAGCCAACGGTCAGCGCGGCGACTTCATCGATCCGGCGACCGGCCAGCCGATCTGCTTCGGCATCGGCTTCAGCTTCAACCGGATCGCACCGGGCGGCACCGCGCTGACCGGCACCGGCACCTGGGTGGCCGATGCGGCCCAGACCGGTCGCGTCGTCGGTGCAAACCCGACCACGGGCGCTGCCAACACCCTGCTGGCCATTCCCGGCTGGCGCCGTCTGTTCTCGCCGCCGGCGGGCCAGGTCGGTGCGCCGCTGGCCAGCCAGCTCCCGTACAACCACCCGCTGGTGGGCGCCACCGACATCATCTCGCCGTCGGAGCGGATCAACATCTATGCCACGGCAGCGATGGACCTCGACATCCTCGGCGGTATCGAGATCTACGGTGAGTTCATCGGCGCGCAGCGCAAGTCGAGCCAGGAGCGGGCGGCCCAGCTGTTCTTCTCCAACGTGGATCCGGTCCTGCAGGCCAACTATGTCTTCAACCCGTTCAGCGTTGGCACCACCGCCCGCATCACCGCCCAGCCGGTGATCGTGCGTCCGGCCAACAACGATCAGGAAGTGAACACCTGGCAGCTGGTGGCGGGCGTCCGCGGCCAGACTGGTTCGGGCCTGTTCGGTGGTTTCCTC